>JADZDJ010000127.1 GCA_020851115.1 Pirellulales bacterium | reverse complement strand
GCATGTCGCGGTACACTCATCTTCCTCGCGGTTTGTAGGACTTGAGACGGATTTAACGTCTCCAAGTCTTGCCCACATTCCGCGCTCGAGCTGATGAGCGCTGCACTTTTCGGCCGAACGTCGGCTCCCCGACTAACGCTGCACTTTTCGACCGCCGTTCACAGCAGGTCGATATTGGCGAATTTTTCGGCGACGAGATAGAGCAGGCTGGATTTGGCCAGCTGGTCGATCTGGGTGTGGAAGTCGAAGCTCTCGAAAATATCGCGGACGGCGGGTGAAAACGCCTGCATGTAGGAGAACAGGTTCTCCTTGATATGGTCATGGTCCCCCATCAACTTCTTCATGTCCAAAGGGGAAGTGTTAAAGAAAAGCTGGCCGGATTTTTTTTATAAGAACGGCTCGGGGTTCAGCTTGGCGGCCTGCCGCTTTGCCAACTCGGCGAGCACCGCGGGCTTGGTGCCTTCGAGCACGCAATCGAGCCGCCGCAGCACGGTAAACGGCAAGATGACTTTGCCGTATTCAGATTGCTTGTAGTCGCCCCGCAGCAAATCGGCGACGGACCAGATGAAGGAGGAGAGATTTGGGTCGTTCATTTCGGAGTTACTTACATGCTGACTTCCGCGGGTGATTTCCAAGCAGCAAAGTTTACCCGTTGGTGGGGCAACGCGACAGAGAGAATCGGGGTTACTTTTCTCCGCCACTGCTCATTTCAACCTACTAAATTCGGCGGTCTTTGGCGTCACAAGAATTGACGGCAGTCTCATAGCCCTTGGCGGCCTAGTGCGGTTCGGAACGCACAAAGCGGTCAGCATCGATAGCTATTCGTATGCAAATCGCCGTTCAGTAAAGAAATGGTGAAGCTGGGCCACCAATCTTGGGTTGGGCCGTTCCGCGTTTTAGCTGCTACGGATCGGTCTTCCTCGCGGCCTTCACGCGAGTCCGCAAGGAATTCTGAGGGCTCGTCGGTTCCGTTTCATTTTCGTTTCGTCGGTACCTTTATTTCAGAGGAGATTCTTGATGGCAACCGTTGTTCTGAAAGAACCCGAAGTCGATTTGTTCTTTGCTTGGCAAGAGCAGATAGGTCGCGAACGCGGAATGCGGCTCCGTCGTGGGCCGCGGCCCTTTGCGGCGTTGATCGTTCACTATCGCGGCTATGCCGTGGACGGATTTGTCGAACTCAGCCGATTGAGGATCGACGTGCTGCACGATCGACAAAACCCTGGCGGTCCCGTAATTCATCGGTTCGCGCGCTACTCGGCAGGACTCATTGCCGACGGCGTGATCTTCGGTGGAGCAAACCGGATTCAATTTGAAAAAAATCTTAGCTTAACGCCGGGCCGGAAATCCTACGGCCGGCGGATTGGGGCGAAGGATCCGAACCTGCTCGGCGCCGCGTTGGAAATCGACCGCTATCTGGAACGTCACAGCCGATTTCCCAATTATCCCCGCCGCGCAATGCCGAGATTGCCGCGCTGCTGGGTGAGCTTGAATACGCAGCACCCGAGGGGAAGCGGGCCGGAGTTCGAGCGCTTCTGCCGAGAATCGGAGACGCCGACGGACCTGGCCTTAGCCGGCGTCCGGTATCTACATCGCGACAGCTGGTTCTATCCGCTCTGCTTTGTCCTGCACCACCGGCAACAGATTCGAGCTGCGCTGGTCGATCTGAGCTCGGTGCCGCCTCGTCAAGTCTTTCGCATCGAGCGGCAGGAGGACTTAGTCGGTAGCGAAGGCGCGTGCTGGTTCGATTTCGCGAACAGCTGTTATCGTTCGGAAAAGTTCTAAATCTCGGCCCACAGCAGGCCGGCGTTCTGCCGCCTGCTCCCGTTTGTTTTTTCTCGAGTGCGGCTCAATTGCGCTCATTGTACGCATAGCGTCTGCTTTTTGTTTGCATCTTCCCTATTCCTGGAGATTTCCATGACTCAACGTGAACTTAATCGAGCGGTCGCGCAGGCGACCGGTGAAGAGCTGGCGGAAATTCGACGCCGAGGGTTTAGCCTCCTGAAGCCGGCCGAGGTTGATTTCGGCCCCGAAGCTGATTGGCGACCGCCATTAACTGTTAATTGGGATGGACTTGAGCTTGAGCGAGTGGCGCTCTTCGCGAGGCGATGCGGCACTGAGAACTTGAGCTCTTCGATTTAACGAACTCCAGATGGCATTCATCCGGCCGCATGGAGGCGGCCCTTTTTTCCACATTGAGTTTTATGCTAACTCCCCTCTGCCATGTTCCTGACACTATAGGAACAGCAACGAGAGATTTTCGAAATGGTAATGAGTAACGCACTGCCCTTATGCCCTCACAACCAAATCATGAACACCATTCAAAGCAAGCCAGATGCGACGCTCGAAAGTCATCCATTAGCAGGCGGCCTGATGACGATCGAACAAGCCGGGAAGCTATTGGCCCTCGGCAAGTCAACACTGTACGAAGCGATGGAGCGCGGGGAACTGCCTTACTGCAAAGTCGGCCGAGCTCGACGCATCCCGCGGCTGGCATTACTCGAATGGGCAGCGGCTCAAATGACCGGTGGTTGGGCGATACAACCACAGAGGCGGCAAAGTACGGTTTGGGAGCTCACAAAGTAACTTGGTCGAAATTGGATCAAATACATTTCACAGAATGGGACAAAAGATAGAAACGGACGAAATCAAATCTCGAAAACGAACCAAACGCCGGGGCAACGGTGAAGGCTCGATTTACCAACGTTCCGCCGATGGCCGGTGGATCGCAATGATTAGTACCGGCTACGACGCAACCGGCAAACGCCGGCGCCGCGCAATTTACGGTTGGACAAAAAAGGAAGTGCAAGACAAGCTATCGCGACTTCAAACGGCGAAGCTTGACGGCACACTCTCTGAGCCAACCAAACAGACAGTTGCCGCCTTCCTCACACGATGGCTCGAAGATGCGGCACGACCGACAATCAAGGAAACGACTTACGTCAATTACAAGGCCATAATCAAAAACCACATTGCACCGAGAATCGGCGGCATCGCGCTACAAAAACTGACACCGGCCAACGTCCAATGGTTGTACGGCGAATTAGAGCGGGATGGTAGAAGTGTCTACGTCCGACGGCAAGTTCACGCTGCGTTGCATCGAGCGCTCAAGATAGCGGTGAAGTGGGGCTTGATTCCACGCAACGCCGCACACTCCGTGGAACCGCCACGGGTGCCTGCGACCGATATTCACCAATTGGATCCCGAGCAGGTCGGTACGCTGCTGGATGCCGCTCGCGGCGATCGGCTCGAAGCCCTCTACGTGCTCGCGATTAGTAGCGGGATGCGGTTGGGCGAACTGTTCGCCCTGCAATGGGCCGACATCGATCTCAAGGCTGGGGCCGTGATGGTTCGCCACACGTTGACTGAGATAAACGGCAAATTGACCCTGACCGAACCGAAGTCCGCCAAGGGGCGGCGGCGCATCGACCTACCGGCGATGGCTATAACCGCATTGCATGAACACCGTAAGCGACAGCTAGCCGACGGGCATGGCGGCGGCCCCTGGGTATTTTGCAATCGCTCGGGCGGTCCTCTCCGGAAATCGCATTTCCAGGAGCAAAAATTCTATCCGCTGCTGAAAAGTGCCGGGCTGCCTCGGATGCGGTTTCATGATCTGCGGCACACTGCGGCATCGCTACTGCTCGCCCTGGGAGTTCACCCAAAGGTTGTTCAGGAGCGGCTCGGCCATTCGCAGATCAGCGTCACGATGGACGTTTACTCGCATGTGATGCCAACAATGCAACGTGAAGCGGCCGGCCAGCTTGATTCATTGCTGGAAGCGACGAAGGCAAAAGCGAAGGTAGTCCCCGCCAGTGCTTGAGATTGGCAACAGAGTGGCAACATTCGAAGCCCGCTATAAGCGCGGACGAAAAACAAAAGCAGCCACGCAACTCCTTGTATGGCTTACTCTTACGTTCAGCGGAGGGCACGGGATTCGAACCCGCAACCGGTTGCCCGGCATCTGATTTCGAGTCAGACCGCTAGCCATTCGCTTACCCTCCAAGGGCAAGTTTATCGCGTTTGCCTGTGGCTTTTCAAGAGCGCCGGTCTCAACGCAGCTTTTGCAAATTGTGCCCCGTGTGCAAGCGACATCGAACCAATAAAGTAGTTCGCTCCTTCGTTCTAAGCAATCCATCGGCGCGTGCGGAGCGCAAGCCACCTTCAACTGCGACCGCAGCTTGGCATGCCAAGTCAACTATGCTCCAAAAGAACAATGCGCGAGGGCTTCGCGCAATGGGTCGTCATCTGGGCCGCAAAAGCCGAGATGCAGATGCTTTCGCCAGCCCTCCGCATATGAGTAGCGGCCCGACATTGCACCGACTTCGCTAGCCAATTCGTGAAGTTTATGCAAGTACGAATCGAGTCCCTGGCTCTTGTCGAGCCAGTCTTTTTGGCTGCGATGCTCGGCCAGTGCCGCAGTTTGATCGTTGATTTGCAACGTGGTATCGACAAACAGTGCCGGTCGGACGACGTTGCCTAGCGGGTCGCGGTTGCCGTAGGGCTGCGCATGGTAGACGCTCACTTTGCCCGCGACATGCTTCCGCGGCGGATCGGTAACAAAATTCGGCATGCCACGGACGAATGCGGCTGTCACCGCCAGGCGACAAGCGTTCATGTGATCTTCCATGTAGTCCGACGGAGCGTGCGTGAGGACGATATCGGGCGAAACTTCGCGAACGACGGCCGCTAGACGCCGCAGCGTGGGCAACTCGTAGAAAATCTCCAGATCGTCGACGAGGCTGTCGTGAAATTTTGCGCCCAATTTCGTGGCTGCGGCCTTTGCTTCCTCGCGGCGGATTCGAACGATTGTGGAAGCGTCGTACTCGACGGTGCCGCAATT
>JADZDJ010000126.1 GCA_020851115.1 Pirellulales bacterium | reverse complement strand
CACTATCGTACCTGGCTCGCGCTGGTGCTCTCATGGCTCGGCCTCCTGAAAACGAGATGTTGCCCCAACCCAATTGTATCCAGACGGCCCAGGTTCCATGATGCTAGCGTTTAACAAACACCTTCTGACAAAACTGTACGGCACGACATAGATTCTGCCACTATTTCTATAGCGGTTTATTCTCGTGTTCGACAATTGCGCGAGAATGACCAGTCCCGTAAACAGCCTGCCTGAATTCTCTATTTACTCCCGGTGACCCATGCGACTTACCCTCCGCACCATGCTCGCTTACATGGACGAGATACTCGAGCCGTCTGACCGCGAAGAGATATCTCGGAAAATCGAAGATAGCGAATTTGCACGCAATCTGATGCAACGGATTCAAGAGAGCATTCAAAAGTCACGGTTGGGTGCGCCAAAAGTGAACGCCAAAGGCTTGGGCTTGGACGCCAACACCGTTGCGGAATATCTCGACAATACGCTTTCCGCCGAGCGAGTGCCCGATTTCGAGCGAGTCTGCTTAGAGTCGGAAGTTCACCTTGCCGAAGTAGCGGCATGTCATCAAGTGTTGACCATGGTTCTCGGCCGGCCCGCGGAAATCGATCCGGCTATGAAGCGGCGGATGTATAAAATTGCCGAACGGATATCTTCCGACGCGACGACGCAGCCCTATGAGCATGGGGTACCGGTCCATGTGGCTGACCATGCGGCTGTGCCATCAGATACGGGCAAGGTTCGCGTCGCTCCGCCGCGGCATCGGCCCGAGGTACCGGCCTATTTGCGCGAGCGCAATGTTCGCTCGAAGTGGCGATCCATTGCTGCCGCACTATTGCTCGTCGTGCTGTTGGCGGGAGCGATTAATATGGCGCTCGGCTGGCCCTTGGATGGACGCAACCCCGTGTTGCGATTATTGGGCTTGGGCAGCGTTCCGCCGGCGGAAGTCGCCAAGCAGGATCAAGAATCCGACCATTCGATCAAGCAGCCAGACGAACTTAGCCCCAACACGGAGACTCCATCGACAGAATCAGGCGGTCCTGCCCCTGAACCAACAGACGCATCGCCTACGCCAACCGAAAGCGCCACCGTCCCTTCCACGACGCCTCCAATGACAGAGACGCAGCCAACGGCGTCAACGGGCGAAAATCGGCCGGTCGAAACGATTCCACCCGAATCGACGGCAAAAACGGAAACGCCGCCAGTGTTGCCGTCGAATCCCGGCGCGCCGTCGTTGCCGATGCCAGGCGAGCGTTCGCCACAGCCGACGCCGTCGAGCGACAATGCGGGGTCTCCAGCAAGGTCTTCGCCCGAAGCGCGCGGCAGTAATCCAGGCGCGACGCCGCAGCCTGCCGACTCAACGGTCGGCACAAATCCCACGCCGGCACCCGAGAGTGTTCCTCCCGAGCCAATGCCGCCGGCGGCCGACCTATCGCTGGGACGGTTCATTCCAGGCAAGAGCGTTGTGCTTTTGCGGCTTGACGCGAATTCCGGACATTGGGAGCGAGTGCCGCCGGGCGGCCCATTGGCCGGTGGCGATAAGTTGCTGGTACTCCCTACCTATCGGCCGACGATCGCGCTCAGTTCCGGTCTGACACTGCAGTTGCCCTCCGAAACGATGCTAGAGCTTGAGGCACCCGACGGCTCGGGAATTCCCGGCGTGAAGCTGTATTTCGGCCGACTGATCGCGATGACGACCGGCCAGGCCGGCTCGCAACTGCGCATGGAACTTGGACCCGCGAACGGGGTCGCCACCTTCGTTGATGCTGACGCAACTTTGGCGGCCGATGTACAGCGATCGCACCCGTTCGGAGTCGATCCGGAAAAAGCGGAGCCAGTGGTGGCGGTTAACCTCTACGACGTCAACGGCCAATTGGAATGGACTTCGGCTGCCGGTGAAGCGACGAAGCTTGTCGCCGCCCAGCGGTTGCCGATCGTGCCGCACCCCACCGATTCGCAACCGGCAGGCGTTGCGGTGGAAGAGAAAAAAAGGCTTCCGTGGATCGATCGTGAAATATTCGCGCCTCCATCGTTGGGGTTGGCTTCGCCGCCACTGGCCGACAAGCTCGCCGACGAGAAACGCCCGCTATTACAGACGTTGCGCGAGTTTTCGGAAGATCAGCGATATGAAAATCGTATTTTAGGGGCTGAGTGTCTAGCCATGCTCAATCATTTCGATCCGCTAATCGACGGATTGAACGACGATCGCAATCGCGCCTATTGGGTCTACTTGATCATCTCGGCGCGAAACGCGATGGCGCGCGATCCGGCCACCGCGACAAAACTCAGAGAAGCTTACGAACAGCGCCGCGGCCAAGCGAACGGGCAACAACTTTATCGAATGTTGGGCGGCTTCACCAACGACCAATTGACCAACGGCGGCTGGGCGGCCGAACTGGTGAAGTACCTCGACGACGACAGCCTCGACTTTCGCGTCCTGGCGATTGCGAACCTGGCCGAGATCACCGGTAAACCGCTCATTTATCGCCCCGATGAAAAGACTGCTGCACAGCGTCGCCCCGGTGTGAACCGGTGGAAAGAAGAACTAAAGGCCGGTCGGATTGTGCGAAAGGAGCCGGCACCTCCAAAGACGCCGTGAACGAGCAAGGGAACAACCGCATTCGTACCAGCTTACTCTTCGTGCTGCGTTGGGTTGTTCTTGTCCGTTGGCTTCGATAGGCTGGAACCTTCGAGAATGTTGGCTTGCACCGCATCAGTTACCGTCGGAGCCTGCAATGCGTCGTTTGATGTTTCTCGCCGTGTTGACCGCTGCAAATGCCGCTTCGGCCGAAACGCTCGATCGTTGGCCGGGTTTTCTTGGCGCCGGCGTCGACGCGAGCGCTGCGATAGACGTTCCACTCCATTGGTCGCCGAACGAAAACGTTGCTTGGAAGTGCGAGTTGGCGGGCTACGGGCAGTCGTGCCCCGTCATCTGGAACGGCGTAGCCTATGTGACCACCGTCAGTGGGCCAATGAAGGAATCAAATCATGTCACGGCAATCGATTTGGCAAGCGGCCAAGTGCGCTGGACGAAGTCGCTGGACGCGTCGTCGCGAGCGAAGCGCGACATATGGCACAGCCAGGCCGCGCCAACACCCGTGATCGATGAAACCGGCCTGTATGTCTACTTTGAAAGCGGCGACGTGGTTGCGCTCTCGCAGCAAGGTGTCATACGGTGGGAAAAATCTCTCACCAAGCAATTTGGAGAACCAAAAAATCGCTTCTGTCTGGCATCCTCTCCGGTGTTGTTTGGCAACTCGATCATCATTCTCATCGATGACGATGGCGGCCCTAGTTATCTGATCGCGTTGGCGAAAGCCGATGGTGAGCAGATTTGGAAGACAGACCGAAAAGGCTGTGCAAGCTGGTCTTCTCCGGCGCTCGTCACCATTGGTAATCGCCAGCACTTGGTGTGTAGTTCGGGAAGCATTAGGGGCTACGATCCGAAGAATGGCGACGAGCTTTGGTCGTTCGAGCAGGTGACCGGCAATACCATCGCGACGCCGACCGTCTGCTCGCCAGGCAAATTTTTGATCGGAGCGTCGCCCGGCGCCAATGGTGAAGGAGCGGCCGGCGTGAAACAATCGAACTTCGCCATGGCGGTTGAAACGGTTGATGGCAAGCCGCAACCTCGAGTCTTGTGGCGAAACGAAAAGTGCTATCCATCGTACAGTTCGCCGATCGCCCATCGCGGGATTGCGTATTGGATCAATCCCAGCGGCGTAGTTTATGGCTTCGACGTTGAAACGGGCAAGCAGATATTCGCCGAGCGCACCAAGCAAGGTTGTTGGGCAACGCCCATCGGCATTGGCGAGCGCGTTTATCTATTCGGCAAGAGCGGCTTGACAACCGTGATTGCCGCCGGTCCAAAATTTCAAATGCTCGCGGAAAATCAGCTTTGGGATCCCGACCAGGTACAAGTGGATCCGGTCAACAAGATTGAGACTGAAAAAGTAGAAAACAAGCAACTCGCAACCTATTTCGGCGGCGTGAAGCAATATGGCGCCGCCGTGGTCGATGGCAAACTGCTGATTCGCACCGGCAGCACGCTGTATTGCATCATCGAGCGCCCACAACCACTCAACTAAATGCCTTCAATGCCAACTGCCATCCGCGCCCTGTTTCTCGATGTCGGAGGCGTACTGCTCACCAACGGCTGGGACAGCCGTGTTCGCCGAGCCACCGCCGAGCGATTCAAGCTCGATTTCAACGAACTCGAGAACCGGCATCATTTGACGTTCGACACCTATGAAGTCGGCAAAATCACCTTTGACACCTTTCTCGACCGCATTGTGTTTTATTGCCCGCGCGATTTCACGCGGGATGAATTCAAGCAGTTCGTCTACGATCAGGCAAAGCCGCTGCCAGGAATGATCGAGCTATTCGCCGCGCTGAAGGCGAAGCACGACTTGAAAATCGCGGTCGTTAGCAACGAAGGCCGCGAACTGATGTGCAATCGCGTTGCTCGATTCAAGCTCGATTCGTTTGTCGACTTCTTCATCGTTTCCAGTTTTGTGCACTTGCGAAAACCCGACACCGATATTTACAAACTCGCCCTGGACGTCGCGATGTTGGAACCGCAGCAGGTCGCCTACATCGATGATCGGGCGATGCTGGTCGAAGTTGCGACGACGTTGGGTATTGTCGGCATCCAACATGTCAACTACGACACCACTGCCCGTCGGCTGGCCGCGCTGGGCCTGGCGCTGGAATCAAGCTCGTAGCATTTGCCAGGCCAAAGTAGCACCGGCTGAGCGGGATAAACCGCAAGTGAACGACGAATTTCCGACGTCGTCAGCAACCGCGGTACGCTGTGGCCAAGAAGAACTATCGCTACCGCGGCGGATCGAGCGTCGCATTCAGCTTTTTCTCTTCCGTTCCACGTTTCACGGTGACGGCCACCTTGTCGCCGCCTTTGAACTTTCGAAGTGCGCTGTCGAAGTCTTCCAAATTGCCAATGCGGCTGTCGCCTAGGCCGATGATAATGTCGCCGCTCACCAGGCCAGCCTTTTCCGCAGGGCTGCCTTTGCTCACGCCCATCAATGAATACCCGGGCTGATCTTGTGAAAAGTCGGGAATGCTACCGAAGTATGGTCGATCGCCACTCTTGGCAACTTCAGGTTTTCCTTTTGCTTCCTGGTACGTCGGCTTGCCATCGCTCACGGCCAATCGTACGGCGGTTTCAGCAACCATTTCGGCAACGCGGCGCATTCCTGGGACGTTGATCTTGTCCACATCGTCGGTCGGTCGATGATAATCCTTGTGCGTGCCGGTAAAAAAATGGAGCACGGGGATCTCTTTGGCGTAGAACGACGAATGATCGCTCGGGCCGAACCCTTCGGGATGCCGTGTGATTTTGAACGCGTACTTTTCGTTGAGTTCATCGATCAGGTCCGGCCACTCGGCAGCGGTGCCCGTGCCGTAAATAATCAGCTTGTCGTCGTCGAGCCGGCCAACCATATCCATGTTGAGCATGGCGATGGTCTTCGTCAGCGGCACGACAGGTTCGCGCACATAGTGGGCACTGCCGAGCAAGCCGCGTTCTTCACCGGTGAAGGCAACGAATACAATCCGACGCGGCAATTTCTTTTCGCGCCCAGCCAGTTCGCGGGCAACTTCCAGTAGCGCCGCGACACCCGAGGCATTGTCGTCGGCCCCGTTGTGAATCTCGTTGGAGCCGGGGGATCGTGAGTTAGCAGTACCGCGGCCGAGATGATCGTAATGCGCACCGACGACAATGGTTTCTTCCGCGAGAGGCCCTTCCCCTTCTAAAATCGCAACGACGTTCTTTGTCTCGGCCTCCACTCGTTCGACACTGGTCTGGCCAACTACTTTCCAACCGACTAGTTCGCTGCTGCGAGGCTTGGCGTCTTGATCGATTTGCTTCTCAAGAGTCGCCAAATCGATGCCAAGCGCCGCTTGAATCGCTGGCTCAATTGCAGCACGGCGTACGTGAATTACAGGAATTCGTCGCCCTTCGGCGGCCTCTCCGCCGCGCGTGAACGATAGCAGCGGGTCGAGCTCGCCGACGGTCGAATCTGCCCGCTTACGAATTTGCTCGCCAAGCTCGGCGACCTTTTGGTAATACTGTTTCGTGCCCTCTTTGGTCGGCGAGACAGCCTTCTGGAACTCCACACCAAGCTTATTTAGTTCGTCGATCGTTTGCTGCACTCGTTGTTGGTCGGCGGCTACTCGTTTGTCGATTTCGGCTTCGTCCGTTACCAGCAATACGGCTTCAGCGCCATGTTCGTAAGCGTTGGAAACTTTGCGAGCGATCGGTGCGAATGGTGAATCGGCGGTGCCATCAAAGTTGCTGTGCGGATTATTCTGCTGAGGTTCGTGCCTCAGCACCACGACCGCCTTCCCTTTGGCATTCACACCGGCATAGTCGTCATAACCGAGTTTTGGGGCGGTGATGCCATAGCCGACCAGCACAAGCGGCAGGCTGAACTTCGCCGAGCTGCCGACCGCTAATGGCGAGAAATCTTCGCCGAGCTTTAGTTGCAGGTGATCTTCTTTACTGCTTCGCTTGCCGGGGCCGACGAGCGACAATACATTCTCTTCTTTGGGCCCCAGTTGCGAACTCGTCGTCACGGTGAATTTCTGAAACGGTGTGCCATCGTACAACTCGGTCTTGAGGCCCATCGCGTGAAATTGTTCGGCAATGTAGTCGCTGGCTCGATCGATGCCCTTCGTGCCCAAGCCACGCCCCTCTAACTCGTCGGAAGCCAAATAGCCGACCGCGGATGTCAAGCGTGACTCGGCCGCGGTGGCATCGACACTCTTGTTGGTGATATTTTTTTCGGCCGCACCAATTTGCCAGCAAGTGACCGCGGCTATCAGTGCGGCGAAAAAACTCCGGCTGTAGAAATCGAGTTTAGGAGTTGGCATGGGGACGCAAAGAAGAATAAAGGAGAACCTTGGCAAGCGCGGAGGATATTTAGGCGAGACAATCAATTCTCGGCACAACCGCAACCATCGTCAAGCAACGCATGTCCTTTTTTGCTTGGTTCAAGAATTTAGCGCTGTCGTACTCAATCGCCCACAAATTCTGGTGAGGACCGAAATATTTTCCGACGCGCAATCCGCGACTTGGGGAAATTGCCGGGCAAGATAGCTCCTCTTTGCGAAGGGTTGCAAACCCTACAATTAGCGATAGAATTCCCATATTCTTCGGGAAATATAGTAATTTCAGCGCGGCTTTGATCGTGCCTGTCACGTTGGAAGTCGCGGGTTCAAGTCCCGCCACCTTCGCTTGTCTCAGCATCGGATTTATCTCGATAACGCCGCGACGAGCTGGCCCAAGCCAGAATCGGTCTATGTGGCGGTCGATCGCTATCTGCGCAACGTCGGCGCAGCGGCAGGCCGTGGCGCATACGCCGCCGCCGGCGAATCGAAGCGAGTGGTCGATACCGCTCGGCTTGCCGTCTCGCGGTTCATTGGCGCTGCCGATCCATCGCACATTGTATTCACCGCCAATGGCAGCGATGCGCTGAATCTTGCGATTCACGGCCTATTGCGACCGGGCGATCATGCGATTTGCACCGCTGCGGAACACAACTCGGTGCTACGGCCGCTGCGAGCATGTCAGGACATTCTTGGAGTCGAAGTCACGTACGTGCCGTGCGATGCATCGGGGCTTGTTTGTGCCGAGGATATCCGTCGTGCGCTGCGCTCGACGACTCGATTGGTTGCGATGCTCCATGCGTCGAATGTTACCGGGGCTGTCCAGCCAGTGGTCGAAGTCGGAAACATTTGTCGCGAGAGCAATTCGTTCTATTTGATCGACGCGGCGCAATCGCTCGGCCAGATTCCGATTTCCGTCGAATCGCTTCAGGCCGACCTGCTGTCTGCTCCAGGACACAAGGGTTTGCTCGGCCCGCTGGGAACAGGACTGCTTTACATTCGGCCGGGAGTGGAAACCCACCTTCGCTCCATTCGCCAGGGCGGCACGGGGAGCAGCAGCGAGAGCGAGTTGCAACCAGATTCACTGCCCGACAAATATGAGGCGGGCAATCTCAATGTGGCTGGAATCGCCGGACTGGCGGCCGGTATCGAGTGGCTGGAAGCACAAGGAGTTCGCGCCATCAGCGAGCGGGAGCGGATGTTGAAAGAAAGACTAACGGCGGGACTGGCTGCGATCGATGGCGTCGTTTTGTATGGCCCGAGCGATGCCGCCGCGAGCGTGGGTGTTGTCAGTATTACGATCGAGGGCTATGATCCGCAGGAAGCCGCCGCAGCACTCGATTCGGCGTTCGGCGTTCAAGTTCGTGCCGGCTTGCACTGTGCGCCACGAATCCACGGAGCCATGGGCACTATCGACCGCGGTGGCACCGTTCGTTTCAGCATCGGTCCGTTCAACACAGCGGACGACGTCGACGCGGCAATTCGTGCCGTGCAAGAAATCGCCTAAATACGTGTTTTCTCGTATTCCGCTCCGCGCGGAAACGAAAATTGGAATTCCTCATGGCAACAGTCCCTTGGTACCACGAAGGTCTGAAATTCGAATGCAGCCAGTGCGGCGATTGCTGTACAGGTTCGCCTGGCTATGTCTGGCTGACCCATGAAGAAATCGCAGCGCTGGCGCGGCGATTGGGAATTCCGCTGGACCAATTCGAACAGAAGTTCGTTCGCCAAGTGGGAATTCGCAAGAGCTTAATTGAATTCGAAAACGGCGATTGTGTGTTCTTCGACGGCCAGGCGCGGAAATGTACCGTCTATGAGGATCGGCCTAAACAGTGCCGCACGTGGCCCTTCTGGCACTCGAATATCCGCACGCCGGCGGCATGGCAACACACCTGCCAAGTCTGCCCCGGCAGCGGCCGAGGAAAGCTGCATTCGGTCGAGGATATCCTGGCTCAATCTTCAGTGCTGCGGATTTGAACCGGAACCAATGTTCCGAGCAGCGCCGGACAGGAAGCGAGCAACATGACTACTTGTTGAAGTGAGCTTCCGTCGATCGCTAACCGAGAAATACTCCGCCGTCAAAGGCCGGATCGCGCTCGAGAAATTCATCGATGCGATTACCCGTGAGCGGATCGAACAGGCGAATGCGGTGCGACCTACCGTCGTTGCCTTGGCCGACAAACAGCAGCACGCGGTCTGCACCGTCGGGATCGACGGTCGCAATTCTCAATGGGGAGTTCACGTTGCCGCTGGTATAGGCTCGGAATTCCTCTTTCAAGTCGCCGAGGGGCGAGAACATTCGCACCCGCGATCGGCCGCCGATGCCTGCGCCGACAAAAATCTCGGCTTTGCCGTCGCCGTCGGCATCTCCGGCAGCCAGCGAGACGCCGTTACGGAACGAACTTTCAAAGGCGTTGAATTTGCGAATCAGTCCGCCGCCGAAGCCGTCGAAAACCCGGATTTCCGTTTTCACACCAGCGCCAGGCGCCGTGATGACCTCCGCCAGTCCATCGTTGTCGAGATCGGCCACCGCGACTGCCGCGCCGGAGACGACGTTCGTACTGTAGGGCCGCCAAGCCGTCAAGCGGCTGAAGAAGCCCGTGCCGTCGTTGTCGAAAACGCGGACCATCGTCTGGCCGCGCGAACGCGAAGTGGCGATGTCGTTGTCGCCGTCGCCATCGATGTCGCCGACGGCCACGAAAAGCCCCTTGTTGCGATAGCTGCCGCTTTCCGGGATAAACGTGTCGAGCAGTGCCGAATCTGGATCGGCGACAAACGCATCGGCATCGGCCATCGTTTGCAGTAGCGCTCCGTCGTATACCTTCACATCGCCGCGGCCCGCGCCGGGGGCCACAACGAGGTCAGGCGTCGAATCGCCGTTCATGTCGCCCACGGCCACGCGCACGCCGCCGCGAAACGATCTTGGATAGGCATAGAAGCTGTAGAGCAATTCGTTGCTGGCCGCTTCGTAGACTTTGACCAGCGGCTGCCCCCGGCCCGTGTCCGACGCGCCGGTCAAGGCCACAATCGCCGGAGGCGCAGTCAACTCTTCGATGCCGGTAAAAACGATGTCTTTGTGTCCGCTGGTAAAGCTCCAAGTGCCATTGCCAATGCCGTTGGGCGTGACTGTCGCGCCGCTAATTCCCGAGCGGCGAATCGTCAGCGAATCTTCGCCGAACGAACCACTGGGTGGGTCGTCGCCGTTAATGCGCATTTCGGTCACCGTGCTGGGAACTACGACGAAGTCGTTGCCCCCCTGCGTACCATTGACCGTCAATTGTTGTACGCAGTGGTAGCCATATCCGGTGAACTTCGTCGAGACTCCCGTCCCATAATCGACCTCGGTCGGCGAGAGGAAATAGTCGAGGTTGGCTAGATTGCCGCTATCGTCGAACGTCAAGTGATCGATTCCGCCCCCCATCGAGATGAAGACGCTCGTCAGTCCCGGCGGCAGCGCGGCATCGGTGCTGAACGTAAGGTTGTCGTCCGCCGTGCCGAGGGATGTATCGACCACCAGATGCCCGATCTGGGTAAAATCCAGTTTACCTGTCGACGCGTCGTGCGGCGTCGGAAAGCCAGGAATCGGAAACAAGGGGTTGTCTAGCGTACCGGCAATTCGCCATTCTCCCGAACGTGGAACCGTCACATTCAAGTCACTATTCAAGTACCCGGGCAAGTTGTACTGGAGAGAATTGAAGTTATCCAGCCGCACGGCGCTGGCGTTCATCGGGTTGAATTGATCGACTAGCACCGTCGTCGAACCGAACCGACCGGTGATCACCATCCGCCCGGCCGCCGCGGGAAGCAACAACTCGGGAATTAATTGCTCATGGAATGGATCAACGGCGGATCCCATGGCGGTGTATTGAACGTTCTCGACGCCACTGCCGCTGATCATCAACCGTTCGAGGTCCGGCCCGCCGTGGACCACCACCTGCACGCCCAGTCGATCATCCAGAAATATTTGATCGTCGCTATTGCACCCCTCAATGATCAGGCGGAAGGGCTGCCCCGAGTCGCGGCGGCCAGGGATAATGATTTTCGACAGGTCGATCGTATACGAGTTCGCCTGGATCAAGCCGTTGAAATTCGAATCGCGATACGATTGGATCGAAACCGATGCGCGATTCCCATCGAGCTTTTGGATCCGAATGCGATCGAATGCTCCGGTGCCGGTGACGTACTGTACATCGGGATTGCGGCCAATGTCGGGATCGTTGGCCAGCAAGTCGTACAGGCTGACTCGAACGTTCGGATCGGTATTGATCGTGTAGGTCGGCGGAGAAAACTCCGGAAAACCTGGCGGCGGCAGCGGAAATCCCGGCACATTCAAGACCGGCGGATTGCCCAGCGTGCCCTGCCGTAAGAGCTGATGGAAGTCGAGGCCGTTTTGCATCAACGAGTTGCGATTGAAGTACGCCGAATGTTGATCGCTGATCGGCTTGGCAACTCCGTCGGGGCTGTAGTAGTCGACAAAGGATTCGGTCCAGCCGGCTTCGACCATCGCGCTAGATTGGTCGATGAGCCGCGTATCCGAATCGAAATATTGCGTGTACTGCCCGCGCTTGCCGTCTTCCACCTCGACCAGACCGTAATCCCAGCCGGTGATGTACATCGCGGCATTCGCCATGGCGGTGTTGAGCGTACCGCCAGTGCCCGTCGGACCGAGGACGCGATTGATCCAGAAGTTGACGTCCACGATGCCGCCGGAATCGAGCCGATTGGGCAGCGAGCCTTGCGATTCGACTTCGACGCCAAACTTGGCCGTCAGCGGAATATTGAGCGGAATCAAAACCTCGTCTTCTTGCGCGTATAGCCCGCCAAAGAACAGATAGACATCATCGGCGCCAAATTGCGGCACCGTGGCATTGGCGGTGTCGTCATCATCATCGGCGGCAATTTCGTTGAGCGAAATCAAGGCATTGGCTTGGTCGAGGTCCGCCGACGGGAAGCCGAAAAACGTCGGTTCTGGAATTGTGTCGTTGAGACCATCGATGGAGGAAATCACTTGAATATCGAACGGTTCCAAGGCGCGCCTGATTTGTCGAGAAATGGCGCGCTCCAGAATGAGCGGATCGGTCGTAACGGTCACGGAGCTGAGCACGTTGACGACGTCGCTGAAGCCCACCATTCGGTAGTCGCCCGGGGCAAATGCGCCGATGGACGATGTATATCCGTTGCCGGCGGCAGCCGCCGCCCCTCCCAGCTTCTCCGTTAAATCTTCGCCCTTGAAGTCCATGATCGTCGTGCCCGTGAACACGCCGCTCCCCAGTGTCGTGAACCCGTTGCCAAAATCCAAAAACACGCGGCTCACCATCAGCTCTCGGCGTTCGAGCGACTCGATCGCCAGCGGGGGACGGCGAAATCGAGCGCGGCGGCTATCGGCCGACGTGCGCAAGCCCTTCGAACCGCGATGTCGAAGTTGAGAGATCCAAGACGAAAGCATGCCGGGCTGTTCCAGTGCCATGGTGTGTACCGCGTGGAAGGAAAGAAATCGATGCAGTGGGTCGAGTGGAATGGATCGAAATTGCCTGTCCCCTCCATGAAGTTCAAGCGCTCGGCACTGCCGCCCGGGTTGGGCGCCATCGATGCCGCAGACTTTGCAGAGAAGATGTTCCGGCAGGCAAGCTCATTCCTGGTGCGCAGCGCCCCTATCGGCTACGTATCTCTCAGTCTCATTAGGGTAAGGCGGGCTGTCAAGTGATTTTTGCGGGCAAGAGTAAGAATGAAATTGAGTTGACGGCCTGAATTTCCAGATCAATATCTGCGGAAAGCTCCGCCAGGTGACGAAGCCGGCCAACCATTTGCCTTTTGGGTTCCAGGGCTTCGCTCGGTCGGACGAAACACAGCCTCAGCACGCCCTGCCGATGGTCGGCAGGCAATTTGTGCCGCGATTTGTCGATGGTTGGAGTTGATCCCTAGGCTTCCCAAATCGTCGTTAGCCGCCACTCAAGCAGCAGCGCTTCGTCGGCGTCGTGCGAGTGATTCGATGTCGAACGATCGCCGTCTTCCGTCGTGTCCGCCAACAGCGAATCGACCTCCGACGCACTGGGCATGGCGCGCTCGAGCTGCAAGTCATCGATCGGCCGTTCCATGTCACGCAAAAGCCCAGCGGCGCGGGGAACGAAATTCTTGATCGGTTCAGCGTTCGCGGAGCCAGGCAACGAAATCGCCAGCGCGGCCGACGGCGCAATGGAAGTCGAATTTGATGCCAAGGAAGCCAGCAACGTGGAACCCAACAAACCCTGTGGAGCGCCGGCATCCGCGCCCGCCGCAGGCGAGGCCGCTGTGACGGCATATTGACCGGCGACCCCTCCGCCCGGCAGCGAACCGGACGACGCGGCAGAGGCTGGCGCCGTCCATGGGTCGGCCTTCGTCAAATCGACTTTGTATCCCATGTCGGCCAGCGCCGCGATTGAGATGGTCGAGATCAGGCTAGGCGAATTGAGGTTCGGGGTCATCAACTCGTCGCCAAAGAGGTCTTCCGGCCAGTGCGCGCCGCTGAGGGGCACGCCTTTTGTCTCTGCAGGATCGAGACCGAACAGCATGACGTACTCGGCAGTGGCTTGAGGGCCGGTGAAGATATTGTTGCCTTGGTCATCTTGCGCGATCAGCGATGGGAATATGGTGATCAAACCTAGAACGTGGCCGATTTCGTGCAGCGCCACATAATAAAGATCGCCGCTCTGTTCCAAATCGCTGATGTCGGCTCGATCGAAGATCACGTTTCCGGAAAACGGCAAACTGTTCCAATCGACTCCGCGCGGGTCTGAGGGGCCGCCAACCGCCAAAATGGTGCTTGGGCCGTCGATCGTGTCTTGTTTGACGCCAATCAGCAGATCGTCCAGAATTTTCGAATCGCCGGGCCTGGGGAATTGCACGACAAGATCTGGCAAGTCGCCCGTGATGATTTCTTCCCAGCGGTACGCGGCCGCTTTTACAAACGCCTCTTCGTTGACGGTCAGGCCCTTCATCGAGAGATCGATGTCAAACCCTTCATTGGGCAGCCGGACCTTGCGGCCAAAGGCCAAAGCGCGATTGTCGAAGCCGCCGCCGATCTGGCCGCCGTTGTTGTTTTCAGACATTTCGGTGATTTCGCCGTCCGAGTCGGTGACCATCACCAGATAGTACAATTTTCCATCCCAGCCCGTGGGTTGCTCGGGTAATTGCAAATTGACCGAGATGACAATGCTGTTGCTTCCTCCCGAAACGCCAGAGACTCGGTACGAATCGCCGCCACCCGGTGTGCGCTCCAGCAAAATGTCGCTGCCGGAGGAGAATTTGGCGTCCTTCGACAGATACCACTTGACATTGAATGCCCCGGCGTCGGTCGAACCGGCATTTTGGATGACCGCTTGAACCGGGAGGGCTTGCTCCCAACTCACGCCGCTATCCAGCTTGAGCAAACTTCCGAACAAATCGACTGTCGGCAAGGGGGGAGCTTCCGTAGGTGGATCGATCGAGAGCCGGTAGCTCGGATTGACGGCGCCCTGATAGCCAAAGACGCGGAGGTAATACGTACCCGCCGGCAGCCCGGCGAGCGAGATCGATTCGACATTGCCGCGGCTGCTCGAACGTCCGACGACTTCACCCAGATCGTTCGAGAGATCCAAATCCAAATCGCCGCGGCGATGTTCGAACTCAATCGAAACCGAATGGGCAACCTCGCCGGTGTTGATTGTGGTGAACTTGAACCAATCTGCTTGGTCCCGCAACGCCAGGTTGCCGATCGTGGTTTCCGAGTCGAGCGTGCCCAGGTCGGAAGCCGCGGCGAACGAGTCGTTTTGCTCGTACGAGTCGTCGGGTAGACTCGGCCATAAGCCATCGATTTTCCAGGTATACGATCCGTGCGACGAGCTGCTGCGATTGGTGATGCCAACAAAATAGGTCACGCCATCTTGCAAGTTGACGGCAACCCGGCTGTCGAGGTTCCGACGCGAAATGTTGTCGTTGTAAGTAATCCGCGATCCGGTGGCGGAAAAGACGCCAAGGATCGGGTTCAGGTTGCTCGATGGCGTGGTGGCGGAAATCACATAGGGGCCGGTCGAGGAAGCCTGGAACTTGTAATAGTCGATCTCGCTACTGGTGATCGCCGCCGTACCCGTCGCGTCGCTGTCGGCATCGAGCACTACATCCGTGTAAACGACTGGAGGAGCGATCGAAGCCGGGGGAACGCCCGCCCACTTCAGCGCCAGTCGCGGTTCGAGCATTTCAACGGCGGCAGACCGGACGCGGCCAGCCTCACGGGCCGAGGGCCGCCAGCGCCGCCAGTTACGCATCTTCATGTCCCGTCTCCTCCAATAGCAAGGGCTTCTCTCGGTATACCGGATGGGGGCAAATGAGTCAAATTCACTGTAAATTGAGTCGTAGCTCAGTTTTCAAGGGTCATGCAGTGACGGCTGCTCCCAACCGCCTTATTTCAAGGATTCGATGCCAGCGGCCGCGGGCAGCCATCGCACTTTTTCCAACCAGCCTATCCATTGCAACCTTTCTGATCTGCTATCGCTAGCCCATGGCAATGCCGCCGCCGAAATCTGGATCGGTTTCGAAGAACGAATCGACCGTCGTGCCGGTGAGCGGATTTAACACGCGAATGACGCTGGTACGACCGTCGTTGCCTTGAGCGGTATAGAGCGCCACTTTGTCCTGCGGGTCGCTGGCGCGGGCGGCCAATTGAACCGGAGCATTGGTGTTTCCACTGCTATAGGCTTTGAATTCATTCCTCAAGGTTCCATATTGGCTGAACGTTCGGACGCGCGATCCGCCACCGGCTCCTGCGGCGACAAAAATTTCATCGCGGCCGTCGCCATCGGCATCCCCGACTGCCAGCGAAACGCCATTTCTGAATCGCGATTCGAAGCCAAAGAATTGCCGCGTGCGAACTCCGCTTTCGCCTTCCCAAACCTTAATTCGTGCCGATGCTCCGGCACCGGGCGCTGTAACAATCTCGTCGCGGCCGTCGCCATCGACGTCGCCGACGGCGAGGACTGCGCCTTTGGTGACGCCTTCGCTCTTGCTATAGGGGGTGAACGTTAGTGTGCGGAGATAGGTATCGGCGGCCGTCTTTTCGTACACGCGAATCTTGCCGCGTCCTGTGTCACGCGACGTGATCACGTCGATATCGCCGTCGCCATCGACGTCACCCGCGGCAACATGTAGCCCGCTGCGATAACCGACGCCTTCGGGGAAGATCGACGGTCCAATTTGCGCGCCGGCATCTGGCGATTCGACGAGCTTCCGTGGATCAAACGCCGCCAGTGCTTGCATCAAAGCGCTGTCGAAGACTTTGACTTCGCCGCTGCGCCCCGCACCCGGCGCCACGATCACATCGAGAATGCCGTCGCCGTTGACGTCGGCCATGGTTGCCTGAACGCCACCTTTAAAGCCTTGGTCGTAGGCGTAAAACTTATAGACCAGCTCGTTAGTCAGCGAGTTGTACACTTTCACCAGCGGCCTGCCGTCGCCGGCCTCGGCGGCGGCTGCAACCAACGAGCCCATGAACTCGATGTTCTCGAAGTAGATCTCCTTCTCGCCGCTGGTGAAGGTCCAGATGCCGTTGCCCGTGCCGCGGTCGATCAGCCGACGCCCCGCGGCGTCGCCGAAGAAAATACTGAGTTGATCGCCATCCAGCGGTGGAGTGCCGCTGGGCGGGTCGAGTGCATCGATCTTGATGGTCAAGAATTTGCTGGGAGTCACGAAGTCGATATTTTTTCCCAGCGTGCCGGTCATGACCAGATTGTCGAGCGTCGGTTCCCAGTAGATGCGGCCAAAGGGAGTGGGCGTCGTGTCGTCGCCGGCAACGCGGGTTTCGCCGATATTGTAATTGACGGTGTCGAAAGTGGCCGAATCGTCGAGCGTCAGCGTATCGTTTCCATCGCCCCCATCGACGGTGAACTGGCCCGTAAACGTGTCGATGTCCGCCCCTGCGCCAAAAACAAAGTTGTCGTCGCCCTCCAGGCCAAAGATCGAGCCTGTGCCCGCCCAGGTCTGAACGTAGAACGAATTGTCGCCCGCGCCGCCGGCAAGCCGCGCCAGCTCAACGCGCATCAGTTGCACCACACCGCCGCTGGTGCTTTCCAGACTGCCGTCGTTCAAGATGAAACTAGTGTCCGAATTGGTGGCGATGGTATTGTTGCCGCTGCCGCCGTCGTAGAGAAATGCGCCCCCTAGCACCGGCAAGGTAAAGTTGGGGGCTTCGAGTACCAGCGTATCGTTGCCCCGGCCGGGAGTGAAGGTGAAGTTCTGCAAGCCTGGGGCGGCGAATCCGGCGCCCGTGATGACAAGTTGGTCGTTGGTATCGATGCTCTCGGCCGGATTGACCACCGAGGTGTCGATCGTCACGTTCGCCACGTCAATGAAGCGTACGCCGACGATTCCCACCGTGCCTTGCGGCCCATTGACCTTGCCGGTGATCGAGGCACCGCTCATGGACAAGTTGAGGCTGCCCGTCTGCGGCCCTAGGTAGTCGAACTTGTTGAAGCCATCCAACACCACGCGGCTATTCGAGGTGACTTCGGTGAAGTCGATTGTGGTCGTCCCAAATCCTCCTCCGGTGGTTACGATCCGTCCGCTGGTAGCCCCCGGGATGCCCGGCACAAACGCGGGGTCGGCTTCGGGAGTGAAGGTCACGTTCGGATTGCCGTTGGCAAAAACCGTGAGTTCGTTATCCCCCTGGCTACCGCGCACGGTAATGTTCACGCCCAGCGCGGAATCGATGGCGATCCGGTCGCTGCTGCGCCCAGTATCGACCACGATGCCGCCGGTGTAATCGATTAAGTAGGTGTTCGGCCCGGCATCGATCGCCGCGTTAAACGAGAACGAAGAATCGCGATAGGTCTGCACCGAAACCAGCGCCGTCGTGTCGTTGACTCGCGTGATGCTGATATCGTCGAACGCGCCGGTGCCCGTCACATATTCGCCGAAGTCGGGGTTCAAACCAATGTCGGGATCACTTGCTAGCTTTTCGTAGGAGTTGACGGTGACGAGAGGATTAATATTAGTCCCCAAGGCGTCATAGTCGGCCATCAAGTTGTACCGCGTGATCATGCCGATATTGAACAAATTGACCGGCGGGTTGTCACCGCCAGCACGTATAATGTCGGACTGGTTCTGCAGCGCCTGGTCAGGAACCAGAGGTGTGGCGACACCAACGGTGTGCCGCAGCCCGAACGTGTGCCCGGCTTCGTGCGCGACGACGTTCGACATGGCCGCGCCGGCGTCGAATCCCAACCTGCTGGAGTCCTCTAAGACTGCGTCTGCACAAACCACCACCGATTCATCGGTTTCGTTGTTTCCCGGCAATCCTCCCGGCCCGCTGGTCAGGTCGATTCCCGATGCGATCCCGTAAATCCCAATGAGGTCGGTGATGCTCTCTCCAACGGTTGTATCGATAATCGATGCGACAAAGACGTACGCATCGTGCTCGCCGGTGGGATCGAAGGTGTTGAGATTAAAGGCCGACACGACATCGAAGATACTTCGTGCCTTGGCTTCTTTCACGTCGACGTCGAAAGGCTCATAGATCCGGGCAACCGTCTCCATGATCGTGCTTTTCAGGAAGGTGTAGTCGGAATTCGTTCCGCCTAAGCCATCGGCGTTGTAGTCGAATTTGACCTTCGACATCTCGCTGCGGAGCGACTGGAATTCCAACACGTCGGTCCCCGGTAATCCTAAATCTGGCCCAATGGCGACCCCCTGCAATTGCCCCACTGTCGTGAGCATCTTGCCGCCGGCAAAGCCTTCGCCGAAATCGATAAACAAAGTGGTGGTCAGCAGATTGCGTGGTTCCAGCGCTTCGCAAGCGGTGCGACGAGCAATCATCCGCTGGCCAGGGTATTTTCGCCGCGCGCCTCGCCGCCGGAGCCGCAAAGACTTGAAACTGCCGCTTACGTCTGATCGCTGAAACATGGTCGTGCCGTCGAGGAAGTAGTGGCCGATACCCTTGCGGCGCGCGTCCGACCGGCGTGCCGCCAACTGGGATATCACGTGATTCGCGTAACTATGATTCCGCCCGCATGCGCGCAAGGTGGGAAGGCCACGTGGGTCGCGCGAGCGCTTGCTGGTTCCGTATATAAGCGGCGCAACCCGCAAAGCCCCCAAGGTTGCGACATTCAGAATTAGTGTGATTGCACCGCCAGGTGATGTCAAGCACAAAGGGCGAAGAGAGCGGCCAGGGCAGAGGGTTCAGGATCAGAGTTCAGGGTTCCGTGATGTTGATGACCGGGCCAGCATCGGGCCCTTGGTAGGCAAAGCTTGAGCATTGGCATCCATTCAAAACTTCAGAAACCCCGACACCTTGCCCCGCTCAGGCCCTTTCCGGCGGCGTGAACCGAAAGTTGCGACTTTGGCTGAAGAAGCTCAGCGGGTTTTCGTAAACCACCCGCCGGATGAGTGATTCGGCATGGCCCCGTTTCCGCATCGCCAAGATGAAATCGGGCACCGCCGTCGGCTTCGACGGACCCCAGTCGCCGGCTGAATTCACTAGCAGCCGCTCGGGGCCGTACATTTCGACCATGTCCACGGCCCGTTCCGGAGTGCATTTACTGACGGGGTAGAGGGTCATTCCCGCCCAATAGCCTGCTTCCAACACATGTCGAATCGTGTGCTCTTCGACATGATCGACACAAGCTCGCCGACGATCGAGTTTTGGAAAGTCGGCCAGCATGTCGAGAATCATCCGAGTGCCCATGTACTTGTCTTCCAAGTGCGGCGTGTGGATGAGAATTTGCTCACCAAGTTGCTCAGCAAGCTGAACATGCTCTAAAAAGACGATCGATTCGTTACGTGTGTTTTTATTCAGACCAATTTCGCCGATCCCCAATACGGCGGGCGCATGAATGAATTCGGGAATCATCGCGATCACTTCGCGCGCCAGCTTGACGTTTTCCGCTTCCTTGGCATTGATGCAGAGCCAAGTGAAATGCGCGATGCCATACCACGAGGCGCGCTTCGGCTCGAACTCCGTGAGCTGCCGGAAGTAATCGCGAAAGCCATCGACGCTGCCGCGGTCGAACCCCGCCCAAAACGCCGGCTCGCTCATGCCGACGCAGCCCATCTTGGCGAGCATCTCATAGTCGTCCGTGGTCCGCGAAACCATGTGGATGTGAGGATCGAGGTAGTACATGAGAGGCTAGGGGTTCGGGATGAAAGGAACCATGATCCAACTGTCGGCTGCTCACTGCTCACTGCTGGCAGTTCATCGCTGCTCGCTCTCAAACTTCTTCTTCCAATCTGGGTCGTATTGGCGGGAAAAGATCAGTTGCAGCTTTTCCGCCCGGCCAACCCCTTGTTTTGCTAGCATCTCAATCGACTGTCGGATGCAGGCGAGGCGGGGATCGCTGGAAACTTCGCCGTTTGCCCTATCGAGTCGATCTAACAATGCTGCCACTTGCACAAGTCGAGCACGAATCTCGAGAAACTCGCGGTTCAAAACTTCCAGGGCATCGAGGTTTGAGTTTGGCATGGCATTGAATTCGACGTCGGTAGAAAACTTGTCGGCTTCGCGACTCTGCTATCAGTTTCCGGCTGCCGTGCTCGCAAATCAAGTAATGTCGCATCTGGAAGTTGGCCTTCCCTACGCTTTCAACGGACTATTTTCAAGCTGCCGCCGACTTGGTTGCCAACGCACCGGAAAAGTCATTGTACCTTCCCTAAACTATCGCCCAACCTGCCAAAGTTTGCCGTCTTTACCGCCGGTACGGCATTTTCCAATTGAGTTGAATGGCCGGTCGTACCGATGAAAACGGTGGTAAGGGGGGCCTTATCCATTGGACGGCGCTATCGGCGCCAACATCGTCTGGTGATGCACCCGGTGCCTCACCGGCCCAGCTCCCCCGCCAACTCAGCCGATTTGTCGATTCCGAACCGTTCGGCGACAAACAAGCTTCCCGCAATTCGGGGTGGAGATCACCGATGAGACGTTTGCCTTTGGCACTGGCCAGCACTTGGATGGCCGCGATGACCATCGTCGCCAGTGCCCAAAATCCCTATGGATACGCGCCCAATGCAATGACCCCAGGCGGCACTCCGCCAGGTATTTTTCCGGGTGCGGCCCAATATCATGCCGCGATTCCCGCGCCGCCCAGGCCCAAACTGCCGCGCGGCGTTAGCGACGATGGCGGGCTGCTGTTCTATAACGGCCGTCCGTACCAAGACGGCAGCAACCCCTATGGTCAACAAATGCACGCGGCCCAGATGGCCGCGTATCAAGAAGCGGTCGGCGGCGCTGCAGGCGACATGACTCCGGCTCAACAGTACGCTGCCAACGTTGGTCAGGGATATGGCGAAGGATACTCCGGCGGTGCCCCCAGCGAAGGTTACTGCAACGACCCCTACTGCAACAACGCCGGTCATCCCGGTTATCTGCACAGCCTGTGGGCTTGGTTGCACGGCGAAAATCGAGGGTTCCCCGGCAAAATGGGCTCG
This sequence comes from Pirellulales bacterium, assembly GCA_020851115.1. Taxonomy (GTDB): domain Bacteria; phylum Planctomycetota; class Planctomycetia; order Pirellulales; family JADZDJ01; genus JADZDJ01. The sequence goes on along the minus strand of JADZDJ010000126.1, from coordinate 11,129 downwards.
TGCTGGTCGGCCGGTGCAGAATTAGTTTATTACCGACGCGAGCACGAACCGGACCGTGGGTTGGTCTTTAATACCAATAACGACAACACCTTGTTTTCGGCCCAACAACTGCACTACGAGTACGAACCCGGCTTCAGAACTTGGCTGACATATATGGGGCCGAGCGGCATTGCCGCACAGTTTATCTATCTTCAGACCGACAATATGGACGCATCGAACACATCGCGCGGCAATAACAATCTTCAAGTGCCGTTCCCCTTGGCCGCCAATCCAGATACCCCATCATTCTTTGGCGCCGATCGAATGACGGTCAGTTCGAACACCGATTTCCATAGTTTTGAAGCGAACGTCATCTATCCTTGGAGCAGCTTGCAATTCCTGGCCGGGTTTCGCTACGTCGAAGTCTCGGACGATGCATCGATTGTCGGTCAAGACACGGACGCGGCCGGAATCGGCCGGTACAATGTCGATTGCATCAATCGGCTCTACGGCGGACAGATCGGCGTTCTCGGCCAATACGAAGCCTTCGGCCTCGTGAACTTCGACTTCGTCGCCAAGACGGGGATATACGGCAACGCCAGCTTCCAGCATCAGATGATCACCGACAATCAAGGATTCGATAATCCATTCCGCGATGCCAGCGGCACCAATAGCGACGTCGCATATGTTTCGGAACTCAATGCGCGGGCTGTATTTCCACTCGGGCCGACGTTCTCGATTCAGGCGGGCTACGATGTGATCTTCATCAACCGCTTGGCGCTCGGCACACAGCAGTTCGATTTCAACGTAAATTCGGCGGCTGGTACGCAAGTGCATGGCGGCCGGAACTTGATCATCCACGGGATCAGCGGCGGTTTGACAGCGAAATGGTAAGCGGCCAAGAGGTTCTCGGTGGGTCAGGCTTGGAAACCTGCCAGTTCGGGAAAAATGCCCGTCCCACAGCAGCATTACGCCACTTTCGTCAGACCAAAACGCACAGCGGCCCGTATCGTAGTTAGGATCGGGCCGCTTTTTCGTGCGCCTGCGGCCTATGATTGCAACATGGCTCGTCTGCAAGCGGCGCCAAACCGGACAATCGGAACCCGGCTGCCGATTTTACCGAACTGGTTGGTATTGCGGACCTTGCGAACGTGCCGAGGGCATTCGATACTAAACTGAAGGGTGGGCCGGATCGTGCCAATGAGCACCGAGCAATCTTATCAACCGGAAGCCGTCGATCAGACGCGGCAGCAGATACGCGGATTGGTTCGCGAGATCGAAAGCCTTGCGCGCTCGGAGGTTACGCCCGAAGAATTCTATGAAGGGTTTCTCCATCGGATCGTCGCCGCCTTGGCCGCGATTGGCGGGGCTGTTTGGACGTTTGACGACGACGGCCATTTGACCCTTAGCTCGCATCTCAATTTGGGCGAGACAGGATTGGTCGAAAAGCCGGAAGACCAACAGCGTCACGGCAAGCTGCTGCGAAAAATTCTCGACGGTGGGCAAGATGCGATTGTGCAGCCACAATACACCAACCCGGAAGACGACGTCGCCAACCCGACTGATTTACTGTTGGTCTGCGGCATCTTGAAGAGCGATCAGGAAGTTCGCGGCCTGGTCGAAGTGTTTCAGCGCACCGGCAGCCGCGCCGCAGTGCAGCGCGGCTATTTGACGTTCGTCAAGCAGATGTGCGAGGTTGCCGAGGACTTTCTCAAAACTCGCCAACTTCGGCTATTTACCGACCGGCAGGCGATCTGGACGCAGTTGGAACAATTCACTCGCGTAGCCCACAGCAGCCTGGAACCGCGGGCCGCGGCTTATGCAATCGCCAATGAAGGCCGGCGGCTGATCGAGTCGGATCGCGTCTCGATCGCCATTCGCCGAGGCGGGCGCTGCTCGATCGAAGCCGTCAGCGGCCAAGAAACGTTCGACAAGCGGTCGAACACGGTAGTGTTGCTGGGCAAGCTGGCAACCGTCGTGGTGAAAGCCGGAGAGCCGCTCTGGTATCTTGGCGACACGCGCGATTTAGCGCCGCAAATCGAAGAAGCCGTCGAAGCCTACGTCGATGAATCGCACTCCAAGAACATTGTCGTCCTGCCGCTGGCCAAGCCGCGCGATGAAGAAGAAATCAAAGAGCATCCCGATCGTACACCCGACTTCGTCGGTGCCTTGATCGTCGAGCAAATCAATACCGACGGCATCCCTGCCGCCATGCGCCGCCGGATCGACGTCGTGGCGGAGCACGGCAGCGTCGCTCTCGGCAACGCGCTGGAACACAACAACTTGTTCCTGATGCCCGTCTGGCGAACGATTGGCAAGTCGAAAGTGTTGGTCGGCGCGCGGATGCTGCCGAAAACCCTCGCGGTGGTAGGGCTTGTGCTAGCTGCTGTTTTGTCTCTGTTCTTGATTCCCGCCGATTTCGATCTACACGGCAAAGGGACGTTGGAGCCAGTTGTGCAGCGAGAGGTTTTTGCGCCAGACGAGGGCATTGTTACGGACGTGCTCGTCGAACACGGCCAGACCGTCGCTGCCGGTCAAGAATTGGTGAAACTCGACAGCACCGAAATCGACACGAAAATCATCGACATCAACGGCAAAATCCGCGAATGCGCCGAAAAAATCGCCAACGCGGCAGGGCGAATTGCGACGCTCGACATGGCCAGGCAGGGCGACGACCAAGAACTCGAACGCGTCCGCATTGAAGGTGAACGCCAAGCAGCACAGCAGATGCGCGGTAGCTTGGAAAGGCAATTGGAACTGCTCAAGAGCAAAAAAAACAGTTTGATTGTCAAAAGCCCGATCAACGGAACCGTCGTTACCTGGAAACCGAAAGACAAACTCAACGCCCGTCCGGTAGGTCGCGGCGAAGTGCTGCTGCGCGTCGCCGATACTTCCCAAGACTGGGAGCTTGAGGTGCGAATGCCGGAAGACCGCATGGGACACATTCGGCGCGCTCAACATGCCAGTGGTAGAGAGGATCTCAAGGTTAGCTACATCCTGGCCACGGATCCCAATCGCACGCTGTACGGGACGATCAAGGACATCGAAGAATCGGCCGAGGTCGTTCAAGAAGAAGGCAATACCGTGAAAGTGCGCGTGACGATCAATAAGGGCGAGATGAGCGACGATGTGATGCGACCCGATGCGGCCGTTTCGGCGAAAATCAATTGCGGCCGCCGCTCGCTGGGCTACTGTTGGTTCCACGACGTCTTTGAGTTTATTCAGTCGAAGATCTTCTTCCGCTGGTAGTCAGCGAATGATCCATGAAGGCTGTTGCAATTGGTAAAAAGGCGATTGCCAAGCCGAAACTAGTGTGTGCCGCAAGCCATGCGGCATCAAGAATGACCGAGCGATGCTGCAATTCAGTTTCCGCTCGACGTTGAAAAGCCGCCGTTAGGCGGCCGCCGCGTAAATATCGCGGCGTGGCCGCGGCGGGAATACTTTGGGAGACAACGATGAAAACTCGATTTTCGATGTTGGTCCTGTTCCTTGGCGTCGTTTCCGCGGCCCATGCGCAGCCCAACTCGGACACGCTGATCGTTCCTGACTGCCGCGTGCAGCCGGTTTCGATCACCGGTCAAGCGCAAGTTCCCGCCGAAGAGGCCGGACGGATTACGACGATCAACGTTCGCGAAGGAATTCATGTGCGCACGGGCGACCTGCTGGCAACGATTGATGACGCCCAAGCTCAAAAGCAAAAGCAAGTCGCCATTGCCGAGCATCGCGCCGCCAAACAAAAGGCCGACAGCGATATCGATATTTTGCATGCGGATGCCGCGGCAAAGGTGGCCGAATACGATTATCGTCATTCGGATGAAGCGAACCAGAAAACTCCCGGCGCAGTCAGCCAAGTCGAAATGGAGCAGAAGAAGTTTCAATGGAAACGCGCGCTGTATGCCATTCAACAAGCGAAAAACGAGCAGATCGTGAATAGCTTCACCGCCGACGCCAAGCTGGCGGAAGCCGAAGCGGCCGATGTCGGCATCCAACGGCGCAAGATTACCTCCCCCATCGACGGCGTCGTGCAGCAAGTGAAGCCCAGCCTCGGCGAGTGGGTCAAACCCGGCGATACGGTCTTTCGCATCATCCGCATGGATCGGCTTCGCGTCGATGGCTACGTCGATCACAAAGACGCCAGTCCAGGTCAATTGATCGATCGGCCCGTGGTCGTCGAAGTCGAACTGGTCGGCGGCCAGAAAGCGACATTCACGGGCAACATCGTCTTTGTCGACCCCGAAGTCACTGCGACAGGCCAGCGCGTGCATGCCGAAATCGATAATCGCCAAGACAATGGCGGACACTGGCTGCTGCGCCCCGGCATCGGCATGAAACCCACGATGACGATTCAACTTCGCTAATGATGCGCGGTAGGCAGTTTGCGGTAATCGGGCAACAATTCTCCGCTGACTAACTACCATTTATCGCCTACCTCCCTTCATGGCCACCCTTGCCGACAGTCTCGTATCCAGCGCCGCCAGGCCGTTGTCGGTGCGCGTACGGCCCGATTTGGAGGTGACCAAGCAACGCTATCAAGGGCGGCAGTACTGGATCATCAAAGATCCTGTCGGCCTGAACTATTTCCGCTTCCAAGAGGAAGAGTTTGCCCTACTCAATTGGCTCGACGGCCAAAGCAGTCTCGACGAATTGCGGAATCGATTTGAAAAACAATTCGCGCCGCAAAAAATCACGCTTGAGGAACTGGGCCGGCTGATCGGCATGTTGCACCAGAGCGGACTGGTGATTGCCGCCATGCCAGGGCAAGGCAAGCAGCTATTGAATCGTCGCTGGGAACGAAAGAAGAAAGAGATTCTCGGAGCGCTATCGAATATCTTGGCGATCCGCTTTAAAGGAATCGACCCCGAGCGAATCCTCAATTGGCTGAATCCCAAGTTCGGCTGGATCTTTACCAGGCCGGCGTTCATCCTCTGGCTGCTGACATTTCTATCGGCCCTGTCGCTGGTGATGGTGCAGTTCGATACGTTTCAACAAAAGCTGCCGTCGTTCCATAAGTTCTTTGGACCGGAGAACTGGTTTGTTTTAGCCGCGGCCATGGGCATTACCAAGGTTCTGCATGAGTTCGGTCACGGCTTGTCGTGCAAACACTTCGGCGGCGAATGCCACGAAATGGGCGTCATGGTGCTGGTGCTCACGCCTTGCTTGTACTGCAACGTGTCGGATTCTTGGATGCTGCCCAACAAATGGCACCGAGCCTTTATCGGCGCTGCCGGAATGTACGTCGAGATTTTTCTGGCATCGATCGCCACATTCATCTGGTGGTTTAGTCAGCCGGGGCTGCTCAACAACGTGGCGCTGAGCACCATATTCGTCTGCTCAGTCAGCACCGTGGTGTTCAACGGCAACCCGCTATTGCGTTATGACGGCTATTACATTTTGTCAGACCTGCTGGAGATTCCTAACCTGCGGCAGAAGGCCACGACGATTCTCACGCGAAAGCTCGGCAGTTGGTGCCTGGGACTGGAGCAGCAGGATGATCCGTTCTTGCCAAAGCGGAACCAGATGATGTTCGCTGTTTATTCCGTGGCGGCCTCGATCTACAGTTGGGTAGTTGTATTTTCAATCTTGTTTTTCCTTTACAAAGTTTTTAAGCCCCATCGATTGGAAATCATCGGACAGATGATCGCCGCCATGTCGTTGGTCGGCCTGGTCGTGCGGCCGCTGTGGAAAATGGGAAAATTCTTTTATGTGCCGGGGAGGACCGATCAAGTGAAAAAGCCGCGCATGTTTGCCACGCTGGCGCTCGTCTGCGCCGCAATCGGAGTGATCGTGTTCTTTCCGTTTCCGTACCGCGTGTATAGCGCCTTTGAAATCCAGCCGCATCGGGCAGAGCATGTCTATGTCAAGGACGTCGAAGGAGAGCTGACTGCGGTTTCCGTCGAAGCCGGCCAAAAAGTCACGGCGGGCATGCAATTGGCGCAACTGCGCAGCATCGACTTGGAACTCAAAGAGGCCGAACTCAAAGGTCAATTGGAACAGGATTTAGTTCGGCTGAAAATGTTGCGCGATCGGCGGCAATTAGATCCCAATGCCGAATTTGAGATCGGACTGGTCGAAAAATCGCGACAAACAGTCGAGGAGCAACTGGTCGAGTTGCAGGAAGATATGCAAAGGCTAACACTGATTGCCGGGCGCGATGGAGTTATTATCCCGCCACCCGCAGCACCAGAGAAGCCCTCGCCTGATGGGCGACTGTCCAAGTGGCACGGCACGCCGCTGGAAAAACGAAATCTGAATAGCACACTTTCTCCCGGCACGATGTTTTGCCAAATTGGCGATCCCAGGAAGTTCGATGCGATTCTCGTCGTCGATCAGGCCGAAATCGAAATGATCCGCGCAGGCCAGCGCGTCGAAATGATGCTCGAGGAAATGCCCGGTGAAAAACTCGAGGGAGTGGTATCCGCCATCGCGCCGGAAGAGATGAAAGTTGCCCCGCGCCACCTGAGCAACGAAGGGGGCGGCTCGTTGGCGACTAAAACCGATCCTTCCGGCGTGCAGCGTCCGGCCAGCACCTATTACCAGGTTGAAGTGCCGCTCGACGATCCCGATGGCATGCTCTTGGTCGGCCTGAAAGGCGAAGCCCGCATCGACGCCGGCAAGCACTCGCTTGGCTGGAGATTGTGGCGATTCCTAAAACAGACATTCCACTTCAGGTTGTAATCTCCGTAGCCCCAAATCTCCTCGGCGGTGTTCCACTTTCTTCCATCATTGAAGCAAAAAGCGATTGACAGCCACGGGACTGAGCGAGCAGTGTCGAGTCAGTGGCTGGCATTTTCCGGAGCTGCTCGTGGGCGATGGCTCCAGCGATTGATGGCCTTTGCTGGCTAAACCATTGCGATTGCACTGAATGTGCGGCTCCTTAAAATGCACAGGCAAAATGACGGTCCTGCGATTCAATCACGAATGGAGCGGGGCTTATCTTCAGGCGTTTCCCGCCCCAATTGTGTCCAGACGGAGGGTTTCCGGGTTTCGCGATTCTTGAAAATGTGGTCGGCGCTTCTGCCGACTGGCGACAGGGCGCAAACCTTGTGCTACGATTGCAGTAGCGGCAGGTCGCGCCGGTCAAACCGGATTTACCGGCGACATCGACCAACACAATCGACGTCGCGACACGGGGAGCAAATATGAATACAAGAATCGGATTGGCATGTTGCGTAGCGCTGCTCGGAGCGGCCGCGGCCTGGAACACTCAGGTGAATTGCGCAACGGGACAAGACAAGGCGCAGACCATTCCGGCCGACAAGGCCGAGGAGTTAAGGCAAGCGAAGATCCACTACGCCCAAGCGATCCTCAAGGTGGCGCGGGCAGACTTGGCGAAAGCGATAGAAGCCGATAGCAAGATTCCGGGAACGATTCCTGGCTTTATCATTCGCGGCTTGCAGAACGACGTGGCCATCGATTCAGCGCGATTGCAGACGATGCTGGGAACCAAGCCCGAGGGGGAAAACCCCTATGTGCTGGCCGCAAAAGAAGCGCTGACGTATGCCGAAGATAGCTTGCGAAAAGCTGGCCTCGTCAATGCCCGAGCCCCCGGCGCGGTCAGCGCGGGGGAAGTTGAGCGGCGCGAGGCCGAAGTTGAAATGGCGAAAGCCCAGATAGCGGTCGCTAAACTGCTCGACGACGCCGATCCTTTGGAAATTGCCCGCTGGGAATTGATGCAATTGCAACAAAGCGTTCACGACTTGCGGTATCGAGTGCGGCTGCTGCAGTACCGCAACTAGCGACGCGATGGGGTATTTGAGATTTCAGCGACACGACGACGTGTTCGTCGCCGCCGATTTTGGCAGTGCCGTGCGGAAAATCTCGTCCACGGACTCGCGAATCGTGCGGCAGTATCTTGACAGCGGCAGATCGTCGAGGTCTTCGCCAAAGGGTTCTTCCACATCTGTATCGATCACCTCAACGCCGACGAGAAAGAAGCAGACCACGATCAGCACTGGAATGCTCCAATTACCCAGTTCCAGCGTAATGAACCAGGGCGCGGCGAGAATGTTCAGGGCAATTCCCATTCGCAGCAAGGTGCGATAGGAAATGGAAATTAGCGTGTAGCGAATCCGCTCGCAGCTACCGCAAATGTCGAGTAGCGACCGTGAATGGACATCCATCGCCTGCATCGTGCGTGGATCGATGATTCCTTCCTGCTGCCAGCAGGCAATGACGCCGACGATGCGGCCCGCGAGATAGGAAGGCACATGCCGCGGTTGGTCCAGCTCATGCTCAAAGCCGGCCACCTCTTGCAATTGACTTCCATTCCGTAGATGGCCTTTCAGGGCATCGGCAAAACCGGTGATTAACTGCGGAATCTTCGCGGCCGCGATCTCTTCGGTCGGTACATAGCTTTGGACCTTCCAGGCTAAATTGCGGCTGTCGTTGATCAGTTGTCCCCACAGCCGCCGGCCTTCCCACCAGCGGTCGTAGGCGGCGCGGTTCCGCAAGCCCATCAGCACACCGAGTATAACGCCATTTACCACAGCCGCTTCCGTGCCCCAATCGACATGCCAGTGCTGAAACGTATCGACGATTAACCCAATGGCAACGCAATAGGCACTAACGCCCACAAACCACGGAAACAGTTTTCTTGAGAGTCTCGTAATGACGAGCCAACGTTCGTGCCAAGTCATGGGAAAGGTAGGCGGTAGACGGTGTGTGGTAGGCAAGTTGGGATAATTAGCATTCGCAACAAGCGATCCATGGACACCATAGCCTGCAATCCGAGCGAATGCCAACGCCATTTCAGCAACTACGGGAGGTGGTCCGTTTAATGAAGCCTGCCCGTTCCGAGAGCAGATTCCTTTTGCGGATCGAGCAGGTCTAAAATTTGGCGATCAATTGGACCCACTGCTCGATGATGGCTGTTGGCAGTTGTGGTCCTTGGGGCACGGCTCTAAATGGACCAGCACATCGCGCAGCGTGGGTATCTGGGACTGGAGTTGGCGCTTAACGTCGTGTCCAATTTCGTGCCCGTCGGCCACAGTCATCGTCGGCGGCACTTCGATGTGAATATCGACAAAATATTCCAGTCCCGATTTGCGGCACCAAAGTTTTTCCACGCCAGTCACGCCGGGAATGCTTGCGGCGATCGAGCGAACTTTTTCCACGAACTCGCTGGAAGCCTGCGAATCCATCAGTTCGCTGGCTGACTTGCGAAAAACCATGCCCGCGGAGATGAGAACAGTCGCTACGACCACCAGCGCAGCAGCGCTGTCGGCCCAGTGGAATTGTTCACCGCCGAATCTCACCGCCGCCAAGCCGATCAGCACGGCCAGCGAGCAAAGCGCATCGGCGCGATGGTCCCAAGCGTGCGCGATCATCGCCCGCGATCCGGTACGAGCCGCCACTCGACGTTTGTATTGAAACAGCCCTTCTTTAATGATTGCATTGGCTCCTGCGATCCATAAGGTCCAGCGCTGCGGCGCCGGCTCAGCCGAGCCGATTCGCTGCAATGCTTCCCAGCCGATGGCCAGCGCCGATCCGATCACCAGTAGCGCCACATTGGTTCCCGCAATTGCCTCGGCTCGAGTGTGGCCGTAAGGATGCTCTTCATCCGGCGGCTTTTGCGCAACTTTCAGCGCAAAGAGCACCACGGCCGAGGTGAAAGTATCGCCCAACGAATTGACAGCATCGGAAACCAATGCAAACGAATTCCCGACGAGTCCGCCAACAAGCTTGACGACTCCGAGGCCCAGATTGGCCAGCAGTCCCACCCAAGCGGCACGAGTAGCTTGTTCGTACAGCGATCGAGCGGATGGAGCGGATGGAGTCATGGCAATTCAACGGAATGCGTCGGTGAGTTTGAAGGCAAGAAACTGTACCGTTCCTGCGAAAGATAACAAGCGCTGGCGTTGACCGCTGTTTTCACCGCTCTTTATAATCCGGCAAGATTTGTTGGGACAATTTACCCTCCCGTCGATTCAATTAGAAAGAGGTTCGATCATGGCCACTGCCACTGCCCCTGCTGGAATTAAGAATGAAATCACTCGTTGTGTTGGCAACACACCGCTAGTCCGCTTGCGCCGCCTGACCGAGGGCTGCGTCGCCACCGTGGCCGCCAAGATGGAGAACCTCAATCCGCTCTGGAGCGTGAAAGACCGCATTGCCCGGGCGATGATCGACGCCGCCGAGCGCGAGGGCCGGATTAACGAAAATACCGTGATTATTGAACCGACCAGTGGCAATACGGGCATCGGTTTGGCCTTTGTTTGCGCCGCACGCGGTTATCGCTTGACCGTGACGATGCCCGAGAGCATGAGCCTCGAACGACGCCGGATGCTCAAAGCGCTCGGCGCCGAATTGGTGCTCACGCCCGCGGCCGAAGGCATGCCTGGCGCGATGAAGAAGGCCGAAGAATTGATCGCTCAGAATAAAAACTATTTCATGCCGCAACAGTTCAGCAATCCAGCGAACCCCGAAGTCCATCGCAAGACAACCGCCGAAGAGATTTGGAAGGATACAGACGGCCAAGTCGATATCGTCGTCAGCGGCGTGGGCACCGGCGGCACGATCACCGGCGTTGGCGAAGTGTTGAAAAAGAAAAAGCCGAGCGTGAGAATGATCGCCGTTGAGCCGACGAATAGCCCCGTCATTACGCAGCGCCGCAACGGCGAACCGTTGAAGCCCGGCCGCCACACAATCCAGGGCCTGGGCGCCGGTTTCATCCCCGAGGTGTTGAACTTGGATATCGTCGACGATGTTGTCCTGGTTCAAGATGAAGATGCCATGGATACCGCCCGCCAACTGGCCAAGCTCGAAGGACTAATGTGCGGCATTAGCTCTGGCGCTGCCGCCTGGGCCGCCTTGCAAGTGGCCCGCAAAGCAGAGAACAGCGGCAAGCTAATTGTCGTCGTTCTGCCAGATCTCGGTGAGCGATACTTATCGACAAAGCTGTTTCCAGAGTAAAGCAGCTCCGCAATAATTGCTTTTCCCTTGGCTACTGGACTGGATTATTCTTCCGAGTCTTGGGAAGTTGTTTGGGCACAGTCTCACCTGTTCGCCCGGAGCTTCCCCATGCAAGCTAGGAGTCTGTCCGCTTACCTCCAATTGGCCTGGAAAATAACGTGCGGATGCGCTAGCTTGGCGGTTTGTCACGTTGCATTTTCATTTGGGGTGGGGGGAGTGGTCAGGAATGGCTCGCAAGT
>JADZDJ010000125.1 GCA_020851115.1 Pirellulales bacterium | reverse complement strand
CGAGCAACTTCAACTCCAAGATCTCGCGATCTTTCTCTCGAATGCGTCGATCCTTCCCGTCCATGGCCCGACAGTACCAAATCCACGAAAATGACGCATCGGCAATTTGAGACCGTGAACGGTTACCCTGTGCCGCCCTCATGGTATGAGCTGTACCAATGATGGCGGCGATGGGGTGGCCGTTGCCTAGAGATTTCGCGAAGATCGCCATGTCAGGCTCGATTCCATATTTCAAATGCACGCCGCCGAAATGCAATCGGAAGCCGGTTGTCACTTCATCGAAGGCCAGGCGGGCACCACAGCGATTGCATAGGTCTCGGACCCCTTCCAGAAATCCTGCTTGCGGCGGAAATATTCGCGTTGGCTCCATGACCACTGCGGCCAGACGCTCGCCGTGCATTTCGACGATGCGCTGCAATTCCTCAATCTTGTTATAATTGAAGGGCAATGCCGTATTTCGGAGTCCGCGAGGCACACCGACCGGACTTAAACCGGGAATCAGATGCCCGTCCAGCGCACTATCCGCATTCAGGTTCGCCGCAAGATACCAGTCCGCCCAGCCATGATAGCCGCAGAAGGCGACGATATCGCGCTTTGTCGCGGCACGCAGAATGCGCACCGCCACAGCCATGGCTTCGCCGCCGGTACGTGCCATGCGCATCTGCTCGGCCCAGGGATGCATGCCGATCAGTAATTCAGCTAGATCCACCTCTTCGGGGTAGTTTAGCGATGACATCGAACCCGCTTGCACTCGCTCAATAACCGCGGCTGAAACTGCGGGGTGTGCATACCCTAGCAGGCAACTGCCGACGCCGTTCATGGTAAAGTCCAGATAGCTTCGCCCATCCAGATCGACTACCTCGCATCCGTTCGCTTTGATGCAGTAAGGCGGCCACTGTTCGGGTGCAAACATCTCAGGCCGTTTGCCCAATAGGTGTGTGCCGCCTGGGATTAGTGATTTGGCTCTTTGCCAAGTTGCTTGATTGCTCATTCTAAAGCTATCTCTGCCAAGAAAACGCTTGCTTTTCGCGATTCAGGATCAAAGCTATCGTGCCGGAGGACGAGCGGATCTATATCACGATAAGCCATTCATGGCATTAGAAAATTGGTTATCCTGAAAGAACCTCCTCGCCTTACACGATTGTCCTGCAAATCGCCGTCCTCGTGTTATTGGAATGGATCGGGGTCTCCACTGACTTCATTAAATCGATCGGATTGCCAAATCCAAACATTGCCGATCATGCCATTCATCGCAAATTCATTGGGAGGAAATCTTCCAACTCGAATTGGCGCTTGGGCACCACCGAAACAAAACGGTTGAGGATCGAGCGCCTTTCCCCAAGGAATGGGCGTCGAACCATCGATTACAGCGCAATGTTTCAGCGTGCTAGGCTACGGAAAGCGATCGCTGAGGAAAGCGGGAAATACAGCTTTGGTTTTTGGGTTTGCTGTTTGATGCGTTAGCAAGTCCAATCGTCAATGATTCGTCGAAGTTATTTTTCCTTTATCCTAAATGTGGCTTCAGGCCACAAATGCTCCCCAACACACGGGGCGACCCAAGAGTTTTCACGCAGGCGACGGCCTAAGAATCTAAGGTTGGTTTGGAAAAAGCGTCAGGCGCTTGGACGATGCTGGCTCAGCAATCGTCGATCCCTGATGAAATCCAAGTTCTGTGACGCGGCGATACTCCTGGTCGATGGGTAGTTTACCCTCGATCATCCGACTGAGGATATCGACGGCGAGCTGTCCAACCTCGCGTTCGTCGACCGTAACGGCACTGAGTTGTTCCGCTAAGATATTCGGTCGCCAAGCCCCGCCGAAACTAACGATGGACAATTCGGCCGGCACCGATACACCCCAGCGCCGCAGCAGGTCGAGGACGCATTCCGCCAAATAATCAAAAGAGCAAATGATGGCGGTCGGTCGCGACTCGAGCGGCTCCGTAAGAATCTGACGCAAGGTCGCTTCGAGGGCGGGCATCTGCTTGGCGATATCTTTCTGTGTTAGTATTCCACAGTCTTGGGCCAATTCGTCAGGTAAGTTGCTGTCGACCGCTTGCAGAGCGCGATGAATTCCAGCAACATGCTGTTTGAATACGAACGGGCTTGACAGAGCGAGATAAGCGATGCGGCGATGCCCTGCATCGATCAATTGTTGGGCGGCACGATAACCAATCTCTTCAAATGGCAATGCAATCAGCGGCGCCTTGACTCCTTCGACACCACGATGCAGCATCACGACGGGCACATTCTCCTTTTGCAGATAGCGCAATTGTAGTTGATGAACCTGTGGCATGCTCATCGTCGTGGGCACCATTGCCACGCCGGCCACTTTCTTACTCACGAGCTCAATAATCATTTCAGCCTGTTGCTCGATGCAGTTTTCCGTTTCGCAGACGGTAACCTCTCGTCCCGTTTTCGCGGCGGCGTTTGAGAAGCCGCTGAGCAACGACGGATAGGAGGCTGAGCGAGCTTCGGGCACCATCAACGCAAACAAGGCCAGCCGCGGCGTCCCCTGAGGATTATTATTACTTGCAGGTCGCCGACCCCGCCGATATTCCGGCGGCGAAGGCACATACTCGAGAGATGCCATGGCCTCGCATACCAACCTCGCAATGTTGGGTGACACGCGAGGGTGGCTGTTGATCACCCGAGAAACCGTGGCGGTCGAGACACCGGCAAGTTTGGCGACTTCCGTAATAGTTATCGAACGCGACTTTCGTCCGTCGCCATTCGAGACGCCTGCACGTTTTTTAATTTCCGCAGTTGCCATATTATTTCAAACTGTATCGGATTGAGAGCACTTTTTCAATAGGTTTCATAAGTTTTCTCTGTTTTTCTCCCCAGGAAGGCCTTTGACGATATGCCCTGGAATCACCACGGATAATACCATGTATTATATGGGTTTATTGCCAAAAATGATCGGATTGGCGTACCTTGCAGCGACCCAATTTTACAGGCGAAATACCATGCTACAGAACCTTGGATATTATCAGTACTCTAAGAGAAACAGAAATAATTTTCAATATTATCTTGTAATTTCTGTATTGGCTTGTTATCCTGCGGTTGTTGCATAGACCCAATGCGATGAGTTCGTCGCATTCGCAATTGATCCATCGTGGCTTAGCAATTTTGGCTGGTTGTCGGCGGGGGCGAGTTACTGGCCGAGCAACTGGAAGGAGGTGACAAAAAAGAAAATCCGTATCGGTCCTCGGGGCACAATTGTTTTTCATCTCGTTTATGACTAAGTCGACAACAACCTAAGGAGCATCGCTGTGAAGAATGTACTTGTCCAATTTGCAATGTTGACGGTCCTTACGTTATTGCTCGTGAATGGAGTCGCCGGCGTTGCGTTCGGCACCGTGATTTACCAAGACAATTTTGATAATGTTGCGGTCGGGCCGTTCACCTTTCCCAGTCCGCAGGTCGGAACCAGAGTGAGTGGCAACGCGGTGGTACGTACTGGTGCCGTGACCCCACCCTCAACTCCCAACTATCTTGAGAATAATCGCAATAATGATGTGCAACCAATCATCGCTGGCATGAGGGGAGACCTAGATGGGAGCCCTTTAGGTGCAGGTACGCCCGTGCATGCCGAGGCGATGATTTATGCAATGGACGGTTATCCGGTGTTCGGAATAAATGCCGACGCGACCAATCAATTTCCTTGGGACGCAGCAGGGAGTGGAGATGGGTCCGTTGTGGTTAGCGGAGCCCCAGATGGAACAGTTTATGCCGTTGGCCCTACTGGTGGCTTAGTTGATACGGGACTTGATCACTTGCTCAACACCTGGCAGCTTTGGCAAATCGATTACGTGGTAGGCGCGTCGAGCTACACGTTGACCGTCGGTGGAAATTCAGCCAACTTAGGCGCCGGCTTCATGGCGGATTCCGCTGCAACACAAGTTGGAGCTGTGTTTATTGAGACCTTTTCGGGCAGCACACGCGAGCTGGTGGATGACTTGCGGGTAAACGCCGTGCCCGAGCCGGAATGCCTAACGCTGATATGCATGGGTAGCGGCATCGTCTTACTGTGGTGGAATAAGCGTCGCGGTTTGCAACAACAGCCTGTGGCGAATTAGATGCATGAACATGAAGTTGGCGATTTGTGTTACGACGTTAATCCCGGCCCTTCGCCGAGCCTCTAAGAGGGTGTTTCTTAATTGCTAGCATCGGTGTTGTCGGCTGGGCGGCCGGCAGAGGCGGTGGAGCATGAGCTGGATCATGGCGATTTGGATCATCGCTTCGCTGTTCTCGCAGAGTTCCTCGT
>JADZDJ010000124.1 GCA_020851115.1 Pirellulales bacterium | reverse complement strand
CGAGCAACTTCAACTCCAAGATCTCGCGATCTTTCTCTCGAATGCGTCGATCCTTCCCGTCCATGGCCCGACAGTACCAAATCCACGAAAATGACGCATCGGCAATTTGAGACCGTGAACGGTTACCTTTTCCCGCAGCAAATAAATATAAGCATGGTCGCCGCGCACCCTGCTCGCAGATCGTTCGTGTTTCAATGCCTCCGAATGAGAGATTGCCATGACAACGACCTCCGAGTTGGTGATACGCCTCCGCGAACTAGCGATGAACGTAGCCAAACTGGAGGTCACGGTTGGACGGTGTGCGCAGGAATTGCAGTCACTGCTTGATTTAGCAGCGAACCTTGAACAACAGCCGCCACCGCTAGATCTTCCTCATCACGGACAACAACTCCATGTCGGTCGATTCACCGTCGATCGTGGAACATTCTCGGTATCTGATGGTAGTCACATCTGCGAACTTGGAAACACGGTCTGCTTCCGATTCTTCGAGTGCTTGGCACGCGACCCCAACCGCTGCTTCACGCGTAGTCAATTACTGACTTTGGTATGGGATAGTCAGCGCCGTGCCTCAACCACGGTGCGTAGCGCGATCTTCGAATTGCGGTGCCAGTTTCGCAAAGCTGGAATGAACGAATTAGCCGACGCGCTTCGCGCCGAAGGACGCGCTTATGGTCTCAAACTCGATGAGTCGCTGAGAAGGCGCCAACGGAAAACCAACCGCTGAACCAACGCAAATCCAACACCGAAGCAATGGGATTTGAAGCAGACTTCTCTCATAATGCAGTAAATATGCAATCCAACCACGTCGACAAATTGCCGTCAAAAGCAGACGATAATGGCACCAAATCCACCAGCCGACTCCAAAGTGAGCTCTTCGCGTCCGGCAGCGATCTATGTCCGGATGTCCACAGAACATCAGCAGTTTTCTACTGAAAACCAGGCCAAAGTGCTCCGCGAGTATGCGGAGAGCCGTGGCTATGCAATCGTGAAAACCTATCTGGATGAGGGAAAAAGCGGCTTGCGATTGGAAGGTCGCGACGCGCTGAGACAGCTGATCAACGATGTCCAGGCGGATGGTCAAGAGTATCAAACGATCCTGGTTTATGACATCAGCCGCTGGGGGCGGTTTCAAGACGCGGATGAAAGCGCCTATTACGAATACATTTGCCGGCGTTCAGGCATTGAGGTGCAGTATTGTGCGGAACAGTTTGAGAACGACGGCTCCCCGCAAGCGACGATTATCAAAAGCGTTAAGCGCGCTATGGCGGGGGAATACAGCCGTGAATTGTCAGTCAAAGTATTTCAGGGCCAATGCACCTTGACGGAGAAGGGCTTTCGACAGGGAGGAACCGCCGGCTATGGCCTGCGGCGGATGCTTATCGATCATACCGGCACACCCAAGGGAATTCTCAAACGCGGCGAGCGCAAAAGTCTGCAAACTGATCGCGTGATTCTGGTGCCTGGTCCTGTGGAGGAGCGAAAAATTGTGCAGCAGATTTACGAGTGGTTCGTTCGGGACGGCAAGAATGAAGCGGAGATCACAAAGCAGCTGTACGGCAAAGGCGTTCCTCCCGAGACCGGCGCATCGTGGTCCAAAAGCACAGTGCATGAAATTCTCACTAATGAAAAGTATATCGGCAATAACGTTCGCAATCGCACGTCATTCAAATTGAAGAAGCGTCACGTCAAAAACCCGCCGGAGATGTGGGTGCGAAGCGATGGAGCATTCAAGCCGATCGTCGATGCAGAACTATTCTATATGGCACAGGGGATTATTCAGGAGCGTAGCCGCCGCTTCTCAAATGAGCAGATGTTGGAGTTATTGAAGGCACTTTACGAACGGCATCAGACAGTCTCTGGAATTTTGATCGACGAGGCAGATGGGATGCCCTCTAGCTCGGCCTATCGACAGCGGTTCGGTAGCCTGATTCGGGCCTATCGTTTAATCGGCTATTCACCGGAA
This sequence comes from Pirellulales bacterium, assembly GCA_020851115.1. Taxonomy (GTDB): domain Bacteria; phylum Planctomycetota; class Planctomycetia; order Pirellulales; family JADZDJ01; genus JADZDJ01. Next base: position 3,255 of record JADZDJ010000124.1, on the reverse strand, counting down.
AGGGACTATGAGTATATCGAGATCAATCGCGCACTACGACGCAAGCATGCCGAGGTTGTCCGAGATACGATTCGTCAGCTTGCTGATTTGAAAGCAACTGCAGATGGAGATGAGCGCAGCGATTTGTTACTCATCAACGGTGAGTTCACAGCCTCGATTGTGATCGCCCGATGCCGGAAGACGGATGCGGGCCGCCTGCGCTGGCTAATTCGGTTAGAACCACAACTGGCGCCCGACATCACAATCGTCGTCCGAATGGATGCGGCGAACGATGCCGCTCTCGATTATTACCTGCTGCCGCGGATCGATGTCGCGGCCTGGAACCTGCGACTCGCCGAATTTAACGGAGCGGCGCTGGATACGTACCGATTTGACACACTCGAGTATTTCTGGTTCCTCGCCGAGCGGGCGAGGCTCCGTGTGGCATCATGAAGCGCAACTTCGAACAAGGCGTGCAGTTGATTCCAACCAGCCAAATTCGTGTGTTGAATCCGCGGTCGCGGAGCAAAACGAAGTTCCAAGAAATGGTCAGCAACATATCCCGGGTCGGCCTTAAGCGACCGATCACGGTATCTTGCCGCATCGACGAGAACGGGCAAGCCTACTATGCCACCGGCTGCGGTGAAGGCCGGCTCAAGGCGTTTGACTCGCTTGGCCAAACCGAAATACCGGCCTTGGTAATTGAGGCTACGGACGAAGAACTGCTGCTTATCAGCCTAACGGAGAACTTGGCGCGGCGTCACTCCGCCTGTGTGGAACAAATGTGGGAGATTCTCAATATGAAGGAACGTGGCCAGAAGCCGGTGGAGATTGCTACCAAAGTCGGTCTGGACGTTTCCTACGTGAGAGCCATCCTCAAATTGCTGAAGAATGGGGAGGAGCGGCTAGTCCAGGCGGTTGTGAAGCGGCAAATGCCATTGCGCCTTGCCACTTATGTCGCCTTGGAAGACGACGAGAACATCCAGCATGCCCTGCAGGAAGCGTACGAAAACAAAAGTCTGCGCGGCAGCCAGCTGCTGGTCGTTCGCAGATTGATCAGCCAACGAAAAACCCGCGGCAAGGCAATGCGCAAGGGATGCGCACGGATCAACGGCAAGCCGACGTCCAATGACCTCGTCCGCGTCTATCAGAAAGAAGCAAATCGCCAACGCTCGGTTATCGTCAAAGCGAAACTGTGCGAAACGCGACTTATTTTTGCGATCTCCGCAATCAAGGAGCTTTTCACGGATGAGGACTTTCTTACTCTATTGCGCGCCGAGGCGCTAGATGTTTTGCCCAAGTATCTGGCGGAACGGCTGCATGGAAAGTGACGGTACGATGGTAGCCTCCAAGAATGTGCGCATGGCGTTTGAGCAGCAAGGCATTTTATTGCCTCTTGATAAAATCCTGCCACGCCGTCAGCTCAAACCGCGGATCAAAGATACTCCCCGATATAAGCGCATCGTAACTTCGATCAAGGTCATCGGGGTCGTCGAGCCGCTCGTCGTGTTCCCGCAAGACAAGAGTAAAGGACAGTACATTTTATTAGATGGCCACTTTCGTCTGGAGGCGCTCAAGGATCTTGGGGAGCGCGAGACATTTTGCTTGATTGCAACCGATGATGAGTCTTTCACCTATGATCACCATGTCTGCGTGATGACGACAATTCAGGAGCACTTCATGATTTCTCGCGCTATAGCGAACGGCGTTCCCAGTGAGAAAATTGCCGAAATGCTGTGCCTGGACGTTAAAACTATTCGTGGCAAACAAGGTCTCCTGCAAGGGATCTGCGACGAAGCTGTGGAATTGCTTAAGGACAAGGCAATCACGACTACCGCATTGCGGGAATTTCGCAGAGTCGCTCCCATGCGGCAAATCGAAATGGCGGAATTGATGATTGCATCCAATAACTTCACCGTCGGATACTTGAAGTGCTTGCTCGCAGCCACTCCCGTCGATCAACTTTTGGAAACAGGCAACAAGAGTCCCAAGAGCCTGTTTAGTGCCGAGGACTTGGGAAAAATCGAACGGGAAATGGAGACCATTAGCCAGGAAATGCGCACGCTGGAAGAAACGCATGGGCGCAATGTTTTGAACCTGGTCATCGTTGTCGGCTATCTGAAAAAATTGCTGGCCAGCGCCAGCGTCGTGAAATATTTTGCGCGGAAGCACCCCGATCTTCTGTCGCAATTCCAGAAACTGGTTGAAACGACTTCACTGGATGGCGGCATGGGAGAACTAGCAGCCTCACCGAGTTGAGACCGTTCGTTCTTATTGGTTGGCGTTCGACGACGTCCATAAACCGAAATGTAACCGCTGGACCGAAGAAGACTTGGGCGACCGTTTGCCGTGCAAGGCGGCGCCCAAGGAGCAGGCAGTCTCAAAATCTCACGCTTTCTCGATTGCCCATGTCCACTGGTGGCCGAATCACAACTGCGTTTCCCGGTGATGTGATACCCGTTTCCTCCTATGCTGACCTGGACCGCTATCTCTCGGCATTCGCCAGAGGTGCCCTGCAGTTGGTAATGCTATTGGGACAACCTGGAACAGGAAAGACTCAGCAGGTGAAAACCGCCGCAGGGGTGTCGCCGCCGACCAATAACGGTCACCCAGGGCGCCCGCGCGTTTTGTATCTCGGGGGACACGTCAGTGCATTTGGTCTTTACCAACAGCTTTGGAAATTCCGCAATTGCCCGGTGGTGATCGACGACCTCGATAAACTGTATGCTCAGCCCGAATGCGTGCGCATCCTCAAGCAACTTTGCGACCTCACTCCGATCAAGCGCGTAACTTGGTGCAGCAATCTCACTAGCCGCGCGACGGACCTACCCAGTGAATTCGATACCACCAGCACTGTGATCCTGATCGCAAATGAATGGCGGAGTCTGAACGTCGATATCCATGCCCTGGAGGACGGGGCGCTCGTTATTCATTTCGACCCGTCGAACGATGAACTCCACGAAGCTGTGCGGAAATGGTTTTTCGATCATGAAGTTAATGATTTCATCGGTTCGCTGCTGCCTTACGTTCCTCGAATCTCCATCCGCCACTACTTGAAAGGCAAAACGCTTCGACACGCCGGCATGTGTGATTGGAAAGCGACGGTCGTGCGAATGCTCCTTCCCGATGCGACACTGGCCTGTGTCGTTGGCCCTGTCCTGAATATTGTGTCACGGGCGGAAATATGATACTACCCCGTTTTCCCAAACCCCGGAGAGTGACGCATGGACGCGTTGATTTTGGATCAGGCTGAGGAGTTGGCCAAGTCGCTGGCTG
>JADZDJ010000123.1 GCA_020851115.1 Pirellulales bacterium | reverse complement strand
TGGTATGTGCGATGTACATTTCCGGGTTTGCCATACACGGTATTGTCATCCATTGCAATTGAGACCTGGGAAAGTTTGGAATACCGCATATTCTCCAGTCATATCCAAAAGTACGCGCTGGCCCTGCTATTCACCCGGAGTTGCCTAATCATCGCTGTCAATTTGGCAGGAAAGCAGCTCGCGATGCTCTATTTTTATCGCGGCTGGCGACGAAGTTGGCAGCCTCGTCGGCGCGAGCGAATTCTGAAATTCCTGCAATCCTAACAAAACGCTATATTTCTCAATTATGAACGAATGGCGACCGAGGTTTTTTTGGCAATAATAGAACAGATGTAGATCGAACCTTGCAGGACGCAGAATACGCACGGTGCAATGCGACAATAAGCCAATGGATGCCTCAACCTCACGAGATTAGGCTCCCCGTGCCCCGCCAGCCCCAGTAAGGCGGATATTTCCTCAACGCTAGCCCCTTTATGCCTAAAACCAAAGCCGCCAAGAGCAACGCGAAGCAAACCGACAAGTCGAAAGCCCAGCCGGCCGTGGAGGATCCAACGAGTTGGTCGCAAACATTGCGCGAGACCGTCGAATCGGTCGTGATCGCCTTTATCCTGGCCTTTCTCTTTCGCACCTTTGAAGCAGAAGCCTTCGTGATTCCCACCGGTTCGATGGCCCCAACACTGCAAGGAAGGCATAAAGACATCGTTTGCCCCAAATGCGGCTACGAATTCCGCACCGGCGCAAGCGAGGAAGTCAACAAGGACACCGGCACAGTCATTTCACATTGCGCCATGACGCGGGCCACCTGCCCGATGTGTCACTATACGATCGACGATCTTAATACCCCGGCCAATAAATCGAGATATCCCTCGTACAACGGCGATCGGATCATCGTCAACAAATTCTGCTACGACATTTCGGATCCTGAGCGCTGGGATGTGGTGGTCTTCAAATTTCCCGAAGACGCGAAGCAGAACTATATCAAGCGGCTGATCGGCTTGCCGGGGGAACACGTTCGAATCGAGCACGGCGATATTTATGTTGGACCCATCGGCACGGCGGAGCTAGGAATTGCGCGCAAGGGCAATAAGCCGAAGAAGTTGCAAGCGATCTTGCAAAAGGTGTACGACAACGATTACCGATCGGAACTGCTCGTCGACGCTGGGTTTCCCGCCTGCTGGCAACCTTGGTCGCAAGACTCTGGCTCCTGGACCACGAGCGACAAGTATCGCTCGTTCGAGGCGGATGGCCAATCGCCGGGGCGATCGTGGCTGCGATATCAGCACTTTGTGCCCGATCCATCGGTCTGGTCGGCCGTCTCAAACCATCGCACGCCCGCGATGGTTGCGCCGCAGCTAGTTCGCGACCAATACGCTTATAATGAAGGAGACTTTCCACCGGGCTGCGAGGCGAGTGGGCCGCGAAAAGGTTTCTGGGTGGGGGATTTGGCGCTCGATGTCGAATTGACCGTTCGCAATTCGACGGGTCTTGTCATCTTGGAACTGTCCAAAGGGGGGCGTCAATTTCGCTGCACCATCGACCTTTCAACGGGCACCGCGGCGCTTTCGATCGACAACCGGCCCAATTTCGCCCCGAAAGCACCGACGCCGATTCGCGGACCTGGAACGTATCGGCTAAGTTTTACCAACGTTGACGAGCAATTGATGATGTGGGTCGATGGCAGGGCGATGCAGTTCGACGCGCCGACCATCTATGAGTCGTTGGGAAATTACGCTCCCGTCATCACGCCCCCAACGCCGGGGAGTGAAATCGCCTCCGACCTGGCCCCAGTCGGGATTGCCGTCGAAGGGGGCGCGGCCGTTAAGGTGGATCATCTGCTGGTCCGCCGCGATGTCTATTATATTAGCAAGCAAGACGAGAACGATCGCCGAATTGAATCGGATTTTCTCCTCGACGCCGATCATGCCGAGTATCTGATGCTGGGAGACAATAGCCCGAAGAGCGCCGATGGACGGTACTGGGGTGTCGTCGATCGTTCGCTATTAATTGGCAAAGCGCTGTTTATTTACTGGCCGCATTCCTTTGACGAGATCCGCATCGGCAATTGGAAAATACCGTTTCCATTTTTTCCAAATTTTGCCAACATGGGATTTGTGCGATGAGAGCATGTAGACGGCGGAATGCAGTCTCACGCCGTCGCCGCCGACCGCCTACCCAGAATATCATGGAGGATCGAACGATGCCGCTCTTGGAAGTTTCCGGACTGGTGAAAACCTACGGCCGCCGTCGCGTCGTCGATGGCGTCGACTTTCAAGTGGATTCCGGCGAGATTGTCGGTTTGCTCGGCCCCAACGGCGCCGGCAAGACGACCAGCTTCCGAATGACTTGCGGACTGATCGAACCCGACGCCGGCCGCGTGGTGCTCGGCGGCAAAGACGTCACGCGCTGGCCCATGTTTCTTCGCGCCCGCGATGGCGGAATGGGCTACTTGGCTCAGGAACAAAGCGTGTTTCGCAAGCTGTCGGTGCAGGACAATCTGCTGGCGGTGATGGAAATGCTGGGCATGGACCGTGCGGCGCGCCGCAAGCTGTGCGAACATTTGCTCGACCAGTTTGACATTCAGCGCATCCGCAAGTCCAAGGCACTGTATATTTCCGGCGGCGAAAAGCGGCGACTCGAAATCGCCCGCTCACTGATTTCCAATCCCAAGATCATCCTGCTCGACGAGCCTTTCACAGGGATCGATCCGGTGACGATCAATAGCATTCAAAAAATCATCGTGCGGCTGCGCGATGATGGTATCGCCATTCTGATCACCGACCACCGCGAACGAGAGACGCTCGCCATCACCGACCGGAGCTACGTCATTCGCAGCGGAAAAGTTCTCTGCCACGGCAGCGCGGACGAGGTGTTGAATAATCCTGACGCCAGGAAATACTATTTTGGCGAAGGCTCGGGGTTGGAACATACGGCAGCATGAACGATGGACTCTTCGCGCTGCGCAGCGAAGATTGAACGGCAACGCAACCAATACTAATTGAATCGTCTCGATTCACTCCACCGATCATTGCACTTATGCTCCTGGCCGCCAGCCACAGTTTTCCCGATGCATTGGATGTGGCAATCTGCTGCTTGGTGCTCGGCACGCTGTTTGCCGTGGTAATTTCTGGCCACATATTTCTCGCCATTGATGTGCGGGCTTGGATTCGCTCGCTGCGCCGGGCATTGGTGGTGATCGCGGACCATTTGCCGCATTTCCCACGCTGGGCCCGCGGCCAGACTCCGCGCTGCATGTCGGCCCTGGGAGTGCAATTGCCGTGCAGTCGCGAACAGCTTTTGAAAGCCTATCGGACAAAAGTGAAGTTGCTCCACCCCGACCGCGGCGGCGACCGCAAACGCTTTATGCGCCTGCAGGCCGACTTTGAAGAAGCAATGGAATTTCTGTCGCGCGAGGTCGAAAGCATCTAAGGAGGGGAATCCTTTTCGCCGACGAGCGGCGCGCCTTTGGATTTCGACGAAGGGCTTCGTCTCCTACGCGCCCGTGCCTTCTCGCCGCAACTGGGTCGACGACAAATCCGCTCGAAATTCTTCCGCCGGCACTGCATGGCATAGGTTTCGCAGCGATGGCGGCAAGCTCAAGTCGTCGAGCGTTTGGAACTTGCCGGCGACGACTCGTCCAAACACCAAGAATCGGCAACCACGCTCGGCAATCGAGCGGATCGCCGCAGCAGCAAGGGCGGAGTCATCGCGATAGTATTGCGGCAGGCCAATCCGCAAGAGCGTGTCGGCTCCCACGATGAACATCGCCCCGGGAAAAATGGCCGCCTTCTCTGCAAACGTCGGCGCCCACGTGAACCAGAGTGGATGCCCGCTGTTTTCGAACTGCGCGGCCCGCTGCTGCATGGCCGTATAGTCGAGCGGCAGCTTATCGACATTTTGGACGGAGATTTCAAAATGCACCGGCACATTCAATCGCCGCGCAGCAATTTCCGCGATTTGGCGATGCCCGCGATGGAGCGGATGAAATGCCCCGGGAAACACTGCCTGGGGAGGTGGCAATTGTTCGCTTATCTCTCCCCGGTTTCGGTCGCTGAGCGAAGGAAATGCCTCGACCACATTTGTCAGCCCAAGAAACAATTCTCGCCAGCTTTCCGGCGCCACGGTGCGCAGGGACTCAATAACTTCAGAATCAACCAGCGGCAATGGCAGCCGCTCCTTCACGCCAACCGCATCCGCTATCGCATTGAGTACCATCGCAGCGGCAATGGCTTCTTCGTCGGATCGCCCGCGGCTACCCTTCTTCAATTGCAAAGAATGTGTCGAAGTGATGTCTGCTGTCTGGCAGGCCACATGCACCCGATGCGCCCCTTGCTTCGGCCGATCGCTAACAAGACTTGCCGTGCAGCCGATGCCCATCGCTGGATTTTGCGCTGTGCCACCACCTGCGGCCGAGAATTCACACGCGCTTTCCCTATCGCATGACAGCAGGTTGGACGACGCCAGAAGGGACGAGCCACGCAAGGCTTCGCCCCGTTGATACGCCGCCATCGCCATGGCTCGTGCGGTCGATGTCGAACAATACTGTTCAGGCTCGCCCCGTAGAAACTGAATGAGCGCCTCGGACGAGTAAGGAACGACCGCTTCTAAAAGTGTCCGCGAACCTCCCGGCACTTCCAGCAATTCCGCAATCGCCCGGCTACCGCCGCCGGTGATGGCGACCACCATCTGCCGGCCGGTGGAATGAATCTTATCGACCAGTTCGCTGGCAAATAAATCGGACATGACGACTCCAAAAAGGCTCGAACTGCCAAAATTGTATCCGAAATCGAGCCTCAGAAAATTTTGCGGAAAATATTTCTGACTTTCCCAAGATACTCGTCAGAGCGGCGAACAAGACTAGTGGCGGCTCAAATTCTGATGGGTTTGATGTCGCCAGCGTTTGCCAACGACCCCGGCCCGCCAGCCGGGGTTATTGGCGTTTTGGCGTGGCGTGGCAGTTGTCCGTGGTTCGTTGCAACAAGGCGCCAGCAGCGGACAACCGACCACTGACCATGGACCAAACCACCAGTTCCCTTTTTCGTTTTTCTTGGAGGCCCTCCCATGTTTCGTCGAATTTTGTTTAGCGGCTTGGCAGTAGCCGTGGTTGGTTTCTTGGTTTTCGGTCGCCACGCCGCGAGCTACGTTCGTACGGCGGGCGGCTGGGTAAGAGATTCGGTCAAGAGCGCAGTACCCGTCGATTTTGAAATCGAACGAGCCCGTGGCATGGTCAAAGCGATCATGCCAGAAGTTCGCAAGAATATGCAGGTCATTGCGAAGGAAGAAGTCGAAGTCGAGCGACTAGCGCGAGAAATCGCCCGCTTGGAGAAGAAGCAAGAAACAGACCGTTCCGAGCTAGCGTCGCTGCGCACTCAAGCCAGCAGCGGCAAAGAGACATTTCATTTTGCCGGCCGCAGCTATACTTTGAAGCAGGTGAAAACCGACTTGGCGAACCGTTTCGACCGCTTTCAAACCAGCGATGCCACACTGAATAGCCTGCGCGACATGCACACCGCACGCCTGCAAGCCCTCGATGCAGCGCGACAAAAGCTCGAAGGCATGTTGACAGCGAAGCGAAAGCTTGAGGTTGAAGTGGAGAACCTTCAAGCGCGATCGAAGATGGTGGAAGTCGCCCAAACGTCCAGCAATTGCAGCTTCGACGACAGCCATCTCGGCCGCGTCAAAGAGCTGATCGATGAACTGCGTTCGCGACTGAGCGTTGAAGAGAAGCTGGTTCATGCCGAAGGCGAATTCCAATCGGAAATTCCGGTAAGCGAACCGTCGACCGACAATATTGTCGAAAAGGTGACGAACTATCTCAACGGCGGCAAGGAAGCAACGATCGAAGTCGCCAATGCGTCGAACTCGTTCGACGAAACGTAATCGTTGGACGAAGACAGTGGGGTGACATGGGCAATCGCAATCCGCCCGCGTGCGGTTTGAGCAGGCGTGCAACTGCACATCGATAGGCAGTTCGGCACAGGTAGGCTACGCTTGCCCGTGCCCCCGCTGAACCCTGAACTCCGAACCTGGAACCCTCGCGAATCCCTTCCGACACTCCACACCCGAATGTAGGCTGATATGGTACGCCCAATGCCAAGTTCGTGGTCAGTTCGACCAGCACAAGCCTGGTGGCCTCGGCTTGCGCGGCTCGTGGATTGGAGGAATGTGGTCATGACTTCTTCGAACCACATGCCAGATCGGATGCTGCTGTGGGTCGATGCTGTCGGCGGATATTTGGTCTGCTTGGGCAGCGAAATCGCCATCGGCCAGCCGTCGTCGGACGTCAATCCCGATGTGCCGATCCTGGCCGATCTCTCACGGCGTCATGCGATTGTTCGCCGCGAAGGAGAAGGCTACACAATCGAAGCCGTGCGATCGACGAAAGTCGATGGGCGCGCAATCCATGGAACCGCGCCGCTGTACGACGGCTCAGCGATCGAGTTGGGCGAAGGAGTTCGCTTGCGGTTTTTGAAGCCCCATCCCCTGAGCAGTACCGCCAAGCTCGAGTTCGTCAGCCGCCATCGGACACAGCCCTCGACCGATGCCGTGCTGTTAATGGCCGATTCGTGCGTCATTGGCCCAGCGAAAATCAGCCACATCGTGGCACATCGCTGGCAGGATGAAATGGTACTATTTCGTAACGGCCATGTGCTGGGTTGCCGCACATCGGCCAAATTTTCGGTCGATGGGGCGAGCAAGCAAGGCCGCTGCATCTTGCGACCGAAATCGCGGGTGGAAGGAGCAGAGTTTGCGTTTGCGATCGAACCGTTTGGAAGCTGATAGCTTTTCGCGGTTAGTTATTAGCTTTTAGCCAATTTCGCCGAAATACTGCGGCAAAGTGATCATTCCAAGTAGCGTAAATCTGACGCACAATATAGGTAGGTGATTCAGAGTTTGTCAGCTAAAAGCTAATCGCTTCCACCATGAACCTCCACGCCACCAAAGTTGCGAACACGGCCGATTCCGACGCTGGCCCGTCGGGCTCACCAGTTCCGTCCGCGCCCGTTGGAAGGTTTACTTACGCCAGCGGCGCCAAGCCCTTGCAAGGCTACACGCTCAAACGCGGCATCGGGCACGGCGGCTTTGGCGAAGTCTATTATGCGACCAGCGACGCCGGCAAAGAGGTCGCGCTCAAGCTGATTCGCCGTAATTGGGACGTCGAGCTACGCGGCGTCAACCACTGCTTGAATCTCAAGCATCCCAATTTGCTTGCGCTGTACGACGTGCGGCAAGACGCCCATGACGACCATTGGGTTGTCATGGAGTTGATGTCGGGCGAGTCGCTCGAAGACGTCTTGCAGCGTCAGCCGAACGGCTTGCCGGTCGAAGAAGCGCTCGCCTGGATGCACGGACTTGCCGCCGGCGTCGCCTACTTGCACGATCACGGCATCGTCCACCGTGACTTGAAGCCGGGCAACATTTTCGTTGACGAAGGCATCATCAAAATTGGCGATTACGGCCTGTCGAAGTTCATCTCCTGCAGCCGCCGCAGCGGTCAAACCGGGAGCGTTGGCACGGTCCACTACATGGCTCCCGAAGTGGCCAACGGCCGCTACGGCAAAGAAATCGACATCTACGCACTCGGGATCATTCTCTACGAAATGCTCACCGGCCACGTGCCGTTCGAAGGGGAAAGCGTCGGCGAGATTTTGATGAAGCATCTCACGGCCGAGCCAGACGTGAATAGGCTCGCAGAACCGTACCGTACGATCGTCGCACGTGCGCTTGCTAAAGACCCCGCCAAGCGATTTTCGACGGTCGAGGAATTGCTCAAAGCATTACCCCCAGCCCCGACGGGAGCGGCCCTAACGGCTGCGGCTCGATATGCTGGCCCGAACGAGGCCGTTGGGCAGCATTCGTTGCTAGCCGGAGGTGGCAACCAAGCAAGCAAATTCGCTGCGGGTAACCATTCGCATTGGACGTCTGATACGAACGCCAATGGACACAATCGGCGGCTGAGTCAGCCGGTTGTCAATCCGGCGTCGCTGCCGCTCGACAACCTTCCATCGGAAATTCCGCCGCCGCTGCCGAAGTCGCTGCCGCAAGAGCCGGTTCTGCGCTGGATTCGCCAAAGTTGGAGCGACTTGGCCGCTTGGTGGGAGCGAATGAATTTCCAGCCGTGGCAAAAGCTGCTGATCTTGCTGGGCCTTGGTCTCGTCGCATTTAATTTTATGCCGCTGTGGTTACCGATCGTGGTTGCTGCTGCCGTGTGTTACAGCATCTATCGCATCGTTCGCGCTCTGTTTGGCTTCCATCGGCAACCTCGCGATTCGATCAGCCGACACTCTGACGCAGCTCAATCGTTGCCGAATCGCTTGCGCGAAAGTCCTACTCGGCGACGTTGGCGACACAATTCGACGGCACATTACGAGCCCGGCACGCCGCGTGAACGAGTGGTGAAACTGTTGGCATCGTTGCTCGGTTCGGCAGTGGTCGTGGCCGTGATGTCGCTGGTGATGGCGATGCTTCGTGGCTCGGCCATGGAAATGAACCAGTATGCGTGGCTCGTCGCGACATCGCTGATGGGTTCCTGGGCCGTGTTGCTGCTCGCGAAGCTCTGGGAGGGCAGACGTATCGATAGCGCGGTGCAACGGTTCACACTGCTCGTGGCGGGAATCGCCGTGGGAGCGATTTCCTTTTTCCTCATGCAATGGCTGATGGTCAGCCTGCCGCCCGATCCGAAGCTGCTCGGTGCCGATTCCATGCGTACTGCGACTGAGTTATTCAATGCCGACGGCTCTCCAAGATTGATTGCGTTGGTCGCCTACTATGGCTTCGTCTTTGTTGTCGTTCGCTGGTGGAAGCTCGCCGATCCAATGCGGCAAACGCGGCTGAGCCTATGGTCCGTGGCCTTGGCCGTCTTCTGGTCCTACGTGATCAACCTCATTTGGATATTTCCGCAGCCCTGGGGAATGATGACTGCGGCAACCATCGCCGTGGCGGTGCAGATGGCCAGCCCGTGCGCGGCTCGGCAGGAACGCGACCATCGGCACGGAGAGGGGGACTTGTATGCATAGCTTTGCCGAAGCGGCAGCAGCGGTGGATTTGCATGGGGTACCCAGGTGGGGCCTGCTGTTGCTGGTCGTGATCGCCATTGGCGTACTGGCGGTGGCGCTCGCCAACTCGCACACTCGGCGAACGATGATGCGATTGGCTATCGGCATTGCATTCCTTGCCTTGATTGCAGGGGCCTATTTTGCTTCTCGATCTGGATCTCTCGAAAGCCAGCGGCGGGCCAAAACAATGAGTCGCTTGCAACAGATTGGCAATGACTTCATGGCTGAAGCGCAAGACCCTGCTTCAAGAAAGCTTTCGCAAAACACAACGTTGCCAATGCTTGCGGCAACTGTCGCTGAGACCCGTGGGGAAAAGCCGAAACAAAAGCAAGATGTTGTCCCGACCTGGATCGACGAAGCTCCACAATGGCGAGTCGAGGAGTATTACGTGGTAGTTCGCAGCGGTGAAACCTCCGATCCAGCGATGCGCAAAGAGTTGCTCGACATCAAAATGGCCGCTGAGGCAGGGCGGTATATCGATGAATTCGTGCTACAAGATCCTGACGCGGCCGAGGCTGTAAAGATCGATACGGCCTATTTGCGTCAACACTGTGTTGCAGCGGAATATGAGTCGGCCGAAAGCGCCGAGTCGTTTGTCCACATGAAATTCGATCGCCGATTCGACGACGAAGTCAAGCGACGATATCGAGCATACGCTTCCACCAGTCGCGTCGAGAAGCTCGGCGGAGTGACGCTCGGCGTACTCGGCGCCATCGCCGCAGCGCTGGCGTATCTGCGTTTCACCAAGCCGCGGCCAGTGTAGACATCGCACCCCGCGAGATGGTTCGTCTCGCGAAGCGAGGCGGCTACATTATGCCACGACAGCTTTCACGACGCGCCCGGCTACATCCGTCAAGCGGAAGTTGCGGCCATTGTGGCGGTAGGTGAGTTTTTCGTGGTCGAGCCCCAAGAGGTGCAGTACGGTGGCGTGCAGGTCGTTGATGCTGACTTTGTCGATCACGGCTTTGTGACCGATCTCGTCGGTCTCGCCGTAGTGGACGCCCCCTTTCACGCCGCCGCCGGCCAGCCAAGTGGTGAAGGCGTGCGGATTGTGGTCGCGGCCGGGCTTTTGAGAAGGCTGCGAAATCGGCAATCGGCCGAATTCGCCGCAGCAGATGACGAGCGTCGAATCGAGCAACCCGCGATGGTGCAGGTCGGTCAGCAGTGCGGCAATTGGCTGGTCGGTTTCGCCGGCGAATTGGCGATGGTTGCCGTCGATGTCTTTGTGGCCGTCCCAGCTTCGCTCGTTCTCCATTCCGCCGCTGTAGATTTGGACGAAGCGGACGCCGTTTTCGACGAGTCGCCGCGCAAGCAGGGCCTGTTTGGCAAAATGGGCGCAGCGCTTCTCGCCAGTGCCGTATAGCTTGTGAATGTGCTCCGGTTCGTGGATCAAATCAAACACTTCCGGCGCAGACATTTGCATGCGATAGGCCAACTCAAAACTCTCGATCCGTGCGGCAAGATCGGCTTCCGGCGGATGCAACTCCTCCATCCGTCGCCGGTTGAGCTTGGCGATCAGATCGAGCTGCTGCCGCTGCTGGCCGGCTGTCATGCTCGAGGGTGGCTGGAGATTGTTGATTGGCGCCCCTTGCGGGTTGAGCGCCGTCCCTTGATACACACCCGGCAAAAAGCCCGCGCCCCAGTTTGACGCATTTCCCTTCGGCAATCCGCGCCCCAGCGTGTCGTACATCACCACGAACGCCGGTAGGCTGCGATTTTCGGTCCCCAGGCCGTACGTGACCCATGCGCCCGCGCAGGGGAATCCCATCCGGCTGAAGCCGGTGTTGATCTGAAACAGTGCTGGGCTGTGATTATTCGTCTCGGTGAAGCACGAATGGATGAACGCCATTCGATCGACGTGCTTGGCCTGTTCGGCAAAGATTTCAGCCGTCCACGTACCACTTTCTCCTTGGCGATTGAACTTGAACGGCGAGCGCATCAACGGGCCGACGTCGTTGGCAAAGAAGCCCGTGTTCTTGTCGAAACCTTCAAGCGGCTTGCCGTTGCGTTTTTCGAGTTCCGGCTTGTAGTCCCACGTATCGACCTGGCTCTGGCCGCCGTTCATGAACAGCCAGATCACCGATTTGGCTTTGGCGGGGAAATGGCCTGGCCGGGCGGCAAGTGGGTTTAAAGTGGACGGCGATCGGCGGAAGTCGGCGTCCACCGACGCGGCAACGAGCTGCGTTTCGTCCGCAAGCAGCTTCTGATCACCGAGAATTCCCGCCAGCGCGAGCAATCCACAGCCGCTGCCTGCGCAGCATAGAAAGTCGCGGCGCGAAGCAAAGACCGATGAGGGTGTGGCGAAATGATGAAGTAGATCTTGCATTTTGGTCTCACGGACCGGATGTTTCAGCCAAAAGCGATCGTTCGAGATGGTTGATTCCAGGGATTGATCTGGTTCAGCGGCAAGTTAAATTCCATTTCCAACCTCATCCGAATCATTCACGGTCGCTAGGCCGGCTGTCAAAGAACTCACTCCACATAAATAAACTCATTCAAGCTGAACAGCGCCTGGCAGAAGTTCGTTAGCGAGGCCAGCAATGCTTCGTCCTCTTGTTTGCCAGCGGCGATCAATTCCTTGGTTTGCTCGGCGAGATATTCAATCGCAACAGATTGTTCCGAATCTGTCGGCAGGCGGCTGAATGCAATTTCGTAACCCCGTCGGACGGCGTTCGCAATGGAATCGTCGGCGGCGGACCTCAGACGCTCTGCGAAAGCGCGAGCATAGCCCTGCACTTGTGGATTGTTGAGCAGCCACAAAGCTTGCGGAGCAACCGTGGTCGATGGTCGCTGACCGACGCCTTGGAGCGCATCGGGGGCATCGAACAGGGTGAGCAGCGGAATCATCTGACTGCGCTTCACCGTAAAGTAAATACTGCGGCGTTTCTGATTTTGGTCGAGCGTGCCAGGGCCGAACATTTTTTCATCCAGCGTACCTCCTGCGACGAGCATCGCGTCGCGAATGATTTCGCCTTCCAGGCGATGTCGCGTACGACGCCAATGCAGCAAGTTGTCTGGATCGATCTTCGAGCGGGTGGCGTCGAACGTGGCGCTTTGCCTGTAAACCGCGCTCGTCATGATCGACCTGTGCAGCGGTTTAAGTCGCCAATTGTTGCGAATCAGTTCCTGCGCTAGCCAATCGAGCAATTCGGGTTGTGTTGGCGGTTCTCCTTGTGTGCCAAAATCACTGGGCGTCGCCACCAGGCCACGACCGAAATGGTGCTGCCAGAGTCGATTGACAATGACGCGGGCAAGCAAGTTGCCCGCGCCGCCGTGGACGTCGGTAATCCAATGCGCCAGATTTCGACGGCGGTAGGGCGTGCGGCTCTCCTCTGGGGCTGGTTCCGACCAAGGTTGCTCGCTATTGGGTAAGCGCATTAGAACTTGTAAGAAGCCGGGGGCCGCTGCTCCAATTTTTTGA
Source organism: Pirellulales bacterium (assembly GCA_020851115.1). Taxonomy (GTDB): domain Bacteria; phylum Planctomycetota; class Planctomycetia; order Pirellulales; family JADZDJ01; genus JADZDJ01. The sequence goes on along the minus strand of JADZDJ010000123.1, from coordinate 17,548 downwards.
CTCAAGTCGCCGCGTTTGAGAAAGTAGGTCTGCTCGTAATAGTCCGGCCCTTGTGTATTGAGTCGTATCGGCGGCAGTCCCTCGCTACAAACCAGCGCAGTTTGCGTTTCTGGCTTGGGCTGCTCCTTGATCAGGGCGTTGATCTCGGCCGCCATAGCCTGGCATTTGGCGTCGGTCGATTCAAACCAAACGAGCAAGCCCAATTGGCGAGCGATTTCCAACCCGGGTGCAAGAACTCGGATCCACGAATCACAGCAGCACCGATCCGCGTCATCCGACCTTTGCGCAAGCCATGGTTGCAGGGCGGCCGACGCATATTGCCGCAACTCTGCGTGCTTCGCTTGCAGCTTTGCCTCGAACTCGCCTTTCTGCCGGCAATATTCGGCGGCGTTCAATACCACCGGATGATCGCTGCGCACGGTCTTGGTGAATGTGGCGATCATGCGGTAATAATCGTGTGTCGGAATTGGGTCAAATTTGTGATCGTGGCAGCGGGCGCAGCCGATGGTCAACCCGAGCAGTGCCGTTCCGATCGTCGATACCTGATCGTCCAATTCATCGTAGCGCTCTTTCTCGGCCTGGTTGGCGGTGATTTGCGTCGCATGCGTACCGGCGCCAAGAAAGCCCGTTGCTATCCACGCCAGCGGATCTTCCGGGGCGAATTCGTCGCCGGCAATTTGCCAGCGCACAAATTGGTTGTAGGGCATGTCGGCGTTCAGCGCCTTGATGACAAAGTCGCGATAAGGATAAGCATTCGGCCGGTCGGTGTCGTGTTCGTAGCCATGGCTCTCGGCAAAGCGAACCAAATCGAGCCAATGTCGCCCCCAGCGTTCGCCGTAATGCGGGCTTTCCAGCAGGCGATCGATCCACTTTTCGTATGCGTCGGGCGAGGCATCATTGGCAAACGATTCGACTTCCTCTAGGGTGGGCGGCAGCCCCAACAGATCAAAATAGGCGCGGCGAATGAGGACGCGCTTGTCGGCCGCCAGATTGGGTTGAATCCCCTGCGATTCAAGTTTCGCCAAGATGAACCGATCGATTGCCGTACGGGCCCACGTCGAATCTTTCACGGCCGGCGGCTGCGGATCATCAAGTGGCCGAAACGACCAGAAGTCGCGGTCGGCCGCTGTCACCGTGCTGTGCCCTTTGGGTGCCCCCTTTTTCACCAGCGGACCAGAATAGGGTGCGCCGGCGTCGATCCAGGCCTCAATCTTTGCAATCATGTCGTCGGGCAGCTTGTCGGCCCCTTCGGGCATGTGCGGATCGTCGGTGTGCCGCACGACTTTCACGAGCAAGCTGTCGGACGCTTTACCGGGGACGATCGCCTCGCCGTAGGCCCCCCCCTTGAGCAGCCCTTCACGGGTCGTCATGTCGAAGTCGCTTTCGACCTTCTTGCCGCCGTGACAATCGACGCACTTTGTGACCAAGATCGCGTGAACTTCGTCGTTAAAGAGCTTTAGGCCATCGGGCGATGGCAGCATGGGTGCCGCATTTGACTTCGCCGCTGGATGTTCGTCGGCGGCAGACAAACGCGAAGCAACTGTCAGCACCAACATGGCGCAGCAGCCAACCGCTCTGTAGAATCCAAAACAGGGCATGGCGAATTGAGCGTCGAAAGCAGCACAATTGCTGGGGAATTCTATTATCTACAAACCATGTCCGGACCGCAACTGCGCCATCGCCTAGATTTGGAGAGGCTAGCGAATGACAACATCGCAGGGCGTAAAGAATTGAGGTTTGCGGCGGGTAATGATCCCACAAATTCACTCTCGAAACCGAAAAAGCGATCGTAGCTTCCGTCTGGCTCGTTTCGATCAAGAATCGCCGGTGGCTGTAGCCGCGCAGAAGTCAAATAGCAGCCGCCATTCGAGAAGCTGGATTTGTTGGCACAAATGCCCCAACTTCGGTTCTCGGCGCGATTTCGCCGCGAAATCGACAAAGCGAAACGGATCCCAGCACGACTGAGTCCGCAAAAATTGTGATTCCTGCCCGAGGCGATTCTCGGCCGCGCTCGCCAGATTGCTCGATTGTTGTTGGAGCGAATTGAACACCGGATGATCTCCGACTCGGCGGAACCAATATTTTGCGTTTTCATCGTCGGGTTCACGACGATGCATGATGCCATGCCAATAGCTGCCTGTCGAATTCTGAATCGATTGGCTAATCGCGTGAGATTCGTCAAGAAAATCGAATCGCAGCCACAAGCCGGCAAGACACGCTTGCGCCATCGTGCGATCGGCCACCTTGCCAGGAGCGAAGAGTGCGGCAAGATCGAGTGAATCGAGCTGGGCGCGTATCGACTCCACCGGCTTACCTGGGCCGAGATCGTTGAGCGGCGGGGCCTGATCGAGAAGGGCAGTTATAGCGGACAACAACATGGAAGTTGACGAGCGGGAAAACGGGAAAGGCGCAATGAAATTTGGCTGCGACCGGTGATCACTCCAACCAAGGGCTTCCCAAACCCTCCATCAGATTACACGGCAGATAAAGCACTTCAAATACTCGCTTTCCAAGCAGGTTGCCGCGACGGGATGGTCTTCAGCAGCGCCCCGTTGTTCGAGGATTTGGATGTTGCGACCGCTGCGCTGGGCGACGCCGGCGAGCATGTGCAAGAAGTCTTCGCGGGCAACGTGGCCGGAACAACTGCAAGTGACCAGAATACCGCCAGGTTCAAGCAGGTTGACGGCCAGGCGATTGATGTGGTGATAGGCCATTAATGCATCGTTCACCGCAGCGCGGCTGCGAGCGAACTTCGGCGGGTCGAGGACGATTGCACCAAACCGATCGCGATTCTCGGCCAGATCTTGCAACGTGCGAAAGCCATCGCCGGTTTGGAATTGGAGATTCGCAAGGCCGTTGAGTTCGGCGTTGGCACGGGCCAGAGCGACAGCCTTCTCGCTGGTATCCACGCCCAGTACTTCGGCGGCACCTCCATGTTTGATCGCATTCATCGCAAAGCCGCCACTGTAGCAAAACATGTCGAGGACGCGCCGGCCGGCAAAGTATGCCGCTGCCGTTCGGCGGTTTTCCCGCTGGTCGAGATAGAAACCAGTTTTTTGGCCTTCACGCAGATCGACGCCGTACCGCAGGCCGTGTTCTTCAATAAAAACCGGGCCATCGGGCAGTTTGCCCCAGTGGCGCCCTTCCTCGTGCGGAAAGCCTTCGAGCTTTACCGCGCCGGCTTCCTGCCGCAAGACGATGCCGCGGGCATGGGTGAGTTGCAGCAGCGAATCGACCAACGGATCGAGCCGCTTCCAGATCGCAAGCGATGTGGCTTGCACGACAAGATATTCGCCATAGCGATCGACGATCAGGCCACTGAGGCCGTCGGCTTCGCTGAATACTAGCCGTAATGCGTCATTGGGTTGCCCTCTGGCAACGCCTCTTGTCAACGGCTCGTTCCGAACACCGCTTCTTTCGCGCGGTGAGAACGTGCTGCACTGTCGAAACTTGATCGCCGATTCCAGACGCCGATAAAAAAATTCGTCATTGATGAGTTCGGCGGCATCCCACGTGTAAAGCCGCACGCGCAGTTTACTGCGACCGTTCAACATGCCGCGCGCAATAAAACGGCCCTTATCGGATAAGAGATCGACGACGTCGCCATCCGCCGGCGCGCCTTCGACGCGGTGAATCGCCGAATCGAGCACCCAAGGATGCCGGCCGAAAAATGGCTGGGCCTTTCGCGGCTTGAGAATCACCTGGGCGGTACCTAAACCAGACGGCGCAGAAATGTGATCGGCTGAGTCAGTCATGGTTCCGTCGATGCTCGATCCCATTCAGTCACCTAAAACACGTTTTCCAATCCGAGTAGCGCCCGTCAGCAAGCGGTCGGGGCGGTCCCGCTTCATTGCGAGCGCGGCTCGGAACTGAGTTCACCTTCAATCGTCAAGGTATTATTGTCGTAGTGTGGAGTACGGTAGCCGATGCTAGCATCACCGGGGAGTTTCTGGAAGGATAAGAGTTGATAAATTCCTACTGGCAGCAGAATCCAGCGGCAGGCTCGAAAGCATACGGCGCAATTCTCGGTGTCCATAAGGTGAAAAACGTAAGATTTCTTCTCCGTTTGATTACTGTCGCTGCCGGATCGCTGTGAAAACAGATCTGCCTGTCTTGATGGAGTTGTCAAGTTTGCCTACAGTGCCGCCATGAAGTCGGCTAGCGGCATAAACTGCCGATCGATCCGCGACCGTTAGAGAGCGCTCCGCTAGCACTACATCAGGGGTGCGGATCGGGATGGCTGCTCCGCTTGTGGAATAAAAATCAGCTTCATGCGAAAGGAGTCGCGATGAAACTCGCGGTGCGGCATCAGGTATTGATATTGCTGGTGGGACTGACAGTCTTTTTTGTGAATTTAGGCGCTACGCGGCTGTGGGACCAGGATGAAGCCTATTTTGCCCGCACGGCGGTTGAAATGCACCAGCGCGGCGAATGGGTTGTGCCATATTTCAATGGTGAACCATTCGCTCATAAACCGCCGCTCATGTTTTGGATGATGCGCGTCGGATTTCTCATGTTCGGCGAGACCGAGTTTGCCGCGCGCTTCTGGTCGGGTGTGTTCGGTGTAGCAACAGCCCTAATCACTTATCACCTCGGTCGCCGGTTGTTCGACGCCGACGTCGGCCTGTGGGCGGCAATGGCGATGGGTACGACCATCATGTTCGATGTGGTGGGCCGAGCGGCAACGCCAGATAGTTTTCTGGTCTTTTTTTGCACCCTGGCCTTGTACTTATTTGCACGATGGGAGAATTGGCAACCCAGTGCGCCTCACGTTCGGCGCGAATTTGAAATTGAAGGCCGCCTGAGCCACGCCGTGTTCGCACGATGCGCGAAATCTACAATAACCTGGTCCCAGTGGATTGCGATTTATGCAGCGATGGGACTGGCCGTATTAACGAAAGGTCCGATTGGAATTTTGCCCGCAATGGTGATCGGATTATACCTGCTGATGCGCGATCCAGTCGGTCAGCTTCCGCCCGATGTGACTTGGGCCGATCATGTGGTGCTGTTCCTACGCCGGTTCGTTCCATCACGTGTGCTTGGGACGATGTGGCACATGCGGCCAATGACGGCGCTGCTGACGGTGCTGGTGGTGGCCGGTCCGTGGTATGCACTGGTCGACGTACGCACCGGCGGCCATTTCCTCCGCGAGTTCTTCGGCGTCCACAATTTGGGCCGATTCTTCAGCGCGATGGACAATCACAACGGACCGATTTGGTACTACATTCCGCGCATTTTGATCGGGTTTTTCCCGTGGTCCATCTTTGGCATTCCCACGGCCATCAACCTTGTCCGCGGCTACCGCGAAGTCGACCGCGCAGGAACGCCATTCAGCCCTCCTGCGAGGTTTGTGGCGTGCTGGATCATCGTGATTGTCGGCTTCTTTTCGCTGGCCAGCACGAAGCTGCCGAGCTATGTTCTGCCGGCCTATCCGGCGCTTGCACTAGCGACCGCAATGCTTATTTGCCGCTGGCTAAGACAGCCCACCCGTGTGCATCGCTGGTGGCCCCGATTGTCGTTTGGATCGCTCGCCGTGGTCGGTTTGGTGCTCACGATGGCCGGTCCGATCATGGCGAAGTATTTAGCCGCGGAATCGACTTCGAAGCCGTTTGTCACGTCGGAATTAAGCGCCGAGATGCCGCTGGTTGCTGGGCTTGGCGCAATCCTGTTCATTGGTGGCGGCGTATGCCTGACGCTCTGGGAGTGCCGTCGATTCCGCCTAGTTGCGGCCGGGCTGTCGGCAATTGCCGTCATGTTTTCGCTGGCCCTGCTGGCTGGAGTCGCCGTGAAGGTCGATCGTCATCAACCGAGTCCGCTGATCGCCGAAAACATTCGATGCCTTGCGACGCGCGAACCGAGCGTAGCACAATATGGATACTTCCGTCCCAGTTTAGTCTATTATACGAATACGCGGATCGAGTCGTGCAAGAATCCGGACCAAGTGGCCAACTTCCTGAAAGGCTCGTCGGATGCGTTTTTGGTAACGACCGAAGCGCACTACGCAGAACTGTATGGCAAATTGCCGCCCGAAACGGTCGTGTTATGTCGCTACCCAGAGTTCCCGAAGCACGGAATGGTATTGGTTCTGGCGTGTAAAGCGGCCTTAGCCGATGGCGGGCGGGACGCGCAGCGATGAACCGTCGCTCAAGCCGCGCGGCGACGTTCGGTCGCGGGCAACTCAAATGGGGAAGAATACGCGGATGCGCCAGGTCGGAGATACTGCCACCAGATCTGTACCAGGTCGCCGATTGCCTTCACAAAGTCGCTTCGCTTGAGCCGCGAGCCTGCAACGTCTTCCCAAAAATCGAGCGGCAGTTCGTAAAGTAGGCTTGAAACTGCCATCCTAGAAGCCTGAGGTCGAATGGCAATCAATCGCGCCAACAGTTCGACATCAAAGATCCAACGCGAGCGAAAAGACTCGGCAAAAATAGCGAGCATTTCTGGCGTGGCACGAAACAGTTTCGCTCCGCATTGGGTATCGCGAATGCGAATTCGAAGCGTCCATGAAGCGGCTGAGGCGAAAAAACGCCCCAGTAGCCGGCGAATTGGCCGGCGACGGATGTCGTGACCAAGCAGTCGCACGCGCGTGCCGACGACAAGCAAAATTTCAGGCCGTCGTTTGAGAACTTCGATAAAGCTGGGGATCGCCTCTAGCGGTGTTGCCAGATCGGCATCCCAATAACCGACAAAGTCGGGCCGCTCTTTCATCGCGTAAAGCACGCCTTGTCGAATCGCTTCTGCTTTACCTCCATTGCGTGGCAAATTAAGCACCGAAAAATGGTTCGGGTCTGCGGCCGCAAGCTGGTGCAAGCGAGACAGTGTGTCGTCGCGGCTGCCGTCGTTAACCATCAAAAACCGGACGCCAGGAAGCCCGCTGGCAAAATCGTGAAACCGCGCGACTTTCAGCCGTTGCGCTTCGTTGTAGCACGGAACGACGATAATAGCCGAGGTCATGCAGCATCCTTGCGAGCAATTTGGCTGAATCAATGCTGAAATATTGGCGTGTTTTTTCTGTAGTAGCAAGAGCATTTGGGAATTCTCGTTGCGAGGGGCTCATATCGCATCTTGGGCGCGGTATTTGATTCAGCCCGTAGTGGCTGAGCTTTGTGAAGTTGTCCCCACCGAATCGCTTTGCAGGCATGCCGCCTATGAATCATCGACAACACATTCGGAGCACCAATCGCACAGTCCGATCAACAGCGACCATTGAACCGCGGACGTTTTGTGCCCAGGGTATTTGTCAAACTTGCTCAGCTTGCCCAATTCAATGCCAGTTTGCCGCAAACCGAACAGCTACATTACGCCCCTTTGCCCGTTTCGCTGGATTCGCTGCGCCGCCGCGTTCGATCTTGGTCGAAATCCGCGAATCTGTTACAACCCCTCGGCTCTGCTGGCGCACGGATTGCTGCGTCCCGCCCTTTTCGTTTTCAAAACTCGTCCCGGATGACTTTTTGGATGAACAACTTTATCCGCACGCTGCGGTTGATCTTACGATATAAGTGGACTCTGGGGGCCTCGTGCGCAACGGCCATCATGGTGGCCGTGTTGTGGGGAGCAAATATCGGCGGCGCCTATCCGGTCATTGAGATCATCACTCGCAATAAGTCGATGCAAACGTGGGTGGATGAAGGCATTGCCGCGGCCAAGAACGAGATCGCCGTCCTGGAAAAGCAGAAACAAGATATCGAAACTAAGCTCGCCGCGAGCGGCGAAGAGTCGCAAAGCGAATTGCAGCGCGAATTGGGCGGGACGAACGCGGCGCTCAAAGTGCATCAAAAGTTGCTTGCCAGCCGCCAGTGGTGGAAGCCCTACATCGACAACTACCTGCCGAACGATCCGTACCAGACGCTGGTCGTCATCATGATGTTGATCTCGCTGGGCTATATTTTGAAAAATATTTTCCTGGTTTGCGATTCGATCTTGGTGGATCGGCTGACCCATTTGGCGACACTCGATTTACGCAAGAAATTCTACCGGCGGACGCTGCGAATGGATTTGAGCGGTTTCGGCGAGTCACGAACGAGTGAATTGATGAGCCGCTTTACTTACGACATCGACAGCCTTGGACATGGCATTCAAGCCTTGCTTGGTCGTGCCGTACGCGAGCCGCTGAAAATGGCTGTTTGCCTAGGATGTGCTGCTTGGGTTTGCTGGCGATTGTTGCTCGTCTCGGCCTTGATCGCTCCCATCGCGGGTTTTCTCATAGGCCGGCTGGCGAAGACGCTGAAGCGGGCGAATCGCCGGGCGATGGAAGAGATGTCCGGACTGTACAACATTTTGGCCGAGACCTTTGGCGGCATCAAAGTCGTCAAAGCGTTTACGATGGAACGTCACGAGCGATTGCGATTCCACCACAACAGCAAACAGTTCTTTCGCAAGGCAATGAAAATTTCGCGATTCGATGCGCTGATTCATCCGGCCACCGAACTAGCGGGCATTACCATGATTTGCCTGACGATTCTCGCCGGAACCTATCTGGTGCTCAACAATCAGACGCATCTGTTTGGCGTCAAGATGAGCGACCGACCGTTGGATTTCGCCGAACTGGCGATTTTCTACGGTTTTCTTGTCGGCTCGATCGATCCGGCACGCAAGCTGACGGAAGTTTTTAATCGCATTCAGCGTGCCTCGGCCGCGGCAGATCGCGTTTACCAATTGTTTGACCGCGAGCCGGCGATCACCGACCCTGCCAAGCCCCGCGAGTTAAAGCGGCATCATCGCGAAATAGTGTTTGAAAACGTCCACTTTCGCTACACCGCCGATCAGCCGGTACTCCACGGGGTCAATCTGCGCATTCCCTATGGGGAAACGCTGGCGATCGTCGGCTCGAACGGATCTGGAAAGAGCACGCTGGCAAATCTCATACCGCGATTTTATGATCCCACGAGCGGCGTCGTGCGCGTCGATAGTACCGATCTGCGCGAGGTGCATCTACGAGATCTGCGATCGCAAATCGGATTGGTCACGCAAGAGCCGCTGCTTTTCGACGACACCGTGTTCAACAACATTCGCTACGGTTCACCCAGTGCAACTCGCTCGCAAGTGATCGACGCAGCCCGCAAAGCGCATGCTCACCGCTTTATCGAAGAGCAACTCGAACATGGTTACGACACAAACGTTGGCCAACTCGGCGGCCGGCTGTCGGGCGGGCAGCGACAACGTATTTCGCTTGCCAGAGCGATCCTTCGAGACCCGCCGATCTTGATTCTTGACGAAGCGACCAGCCAAATCGATATCGAGAGCGAGCAATTGATTCATCGCGTGCTGGAGCAATTCGTGCGCGATCGAACAACCATCATCATCACACATCGACTTTCGACACTTGACCTGGCCGACCGAATTCTGGTGCTGGACGCTGGCCGCATCGTCGATCTTGGACCCCATCACGAACTCATGGGCCGCTGCGAACTCTATCGGCGACTCTACCAGATTCAACTCCGCGAATCGGCTTAAATCGGAGCGAAGTCAAAAACTCGCATCCAACGCGGCGGCCGGCGACAAAATCAACGGCCGTGCCATGGGCGACCGGCAGTCATCGGGTGATGCCTACGAGTTCAGGTGGAATTGTAAGAAATCACGGCATTTCCCGGTCGCGATCCCAATGGTTTCCGCGTTGCCAGGCTTCGACCGGCTCCCATGGGCCAGCAGACGCGAAAGATTGTTACTCGCTTGACCCTACTACCCTCTAGGCGATAAATTCATCGCAGGCATTGGCCGACCGGAATGGCGACAGGAAAGTGCCGGCCATGCAGTTTCTTTGGCATTCGTGGTTTTCGGACGCATCAATCCAGGGCTACAGCACAGGGCATTCGACTGGGTTTTTCAGGCTCGATTTGTGCTGATCCTTCGCGGGCGCATCGGGTCTTTTTTTCTAACGGTTTGGTAGGAACTTTCAATGCCACCGGTCATCGATCTCCGCAACGCTGACGATGCGCGCGACTGCATCCACCGCGCCGTGCAGGCATTGTGCGAAGGCAAGCTGGTTGTCTTGCCAACCGAGACCGTGTACGCGGTCGTTGCCAGCGCGTTGGACGAAGCGGCGGTCGCCCGATTGCTTGAAGTAAAGCGGCGTTTGCCTGGCCAGCCACCGCTGACTTTGGCAATCAAGAGCGCCGACGAAGCGTTCGACTTCGTCCCGGATATGACGCCTCTGGGTCGGCGTCTTGCTCGTCGCTGCTGGCCGGGTCCAGTCACGTTGGTTTGCTCAAACCACCATCCAGAGAGCGTTTTGGATCGACTGCCGTCCACAGTAAAAAATGCAGTTTCTCCCACGGGAACCGTCGGCTTGCGCGTCCCGGGGCATCCTTTCGTGCTCGATACGCTCAAGTTGATCGTCGGGCCAGTCGCCATCAGCAGCGCGAACCGCGCCGGTGAGCGCGAATCGCTGACAGCACAACAAGTCGTCGATTCACTGGGAGATGATGTGGCGCTGGTGCTGGACGATGGGCGCACTCGCTTCGGTCAATCGTCGTCGGTCGTGCAAATCGCCAATCACGGATTTAACGTCATTCGCGCCGGCGTCGTATCGGAACAAACCCTCAAGCGCTTGGCCAGCTTGAGCATCGTATTTGTCTGTACCGGAAACACGTGTCGCAGCCCAATGGCCGAAGCGCTCCTCCGTGCGATGCTCGCTGCACGGTTGGGATGCCGCGTCAATGAGTTGGAGGATCGTGGGGTGATCGTTTCGTCCGCGGGTATCTCGGCCACGATGGGCGGTCGGCCAAGCCCAGAGGCAGTCACGGTGGTCTCGGCATTCAATGCCGACCTGTCGCATCACGAAAGCCAGCCCCTTAGTTCACAGGTAGTTCGTCATGCGGATATCATCTGGACGATGACTCGGGCGCATCGGCATGCGATATTGTCCCAGTGGCCGGAGGCTGCCAGCCGGGTGAGTTTGCTGAGTTTGGACGGCCAAGACATTTCCGATCCTATCGGCGGACCGGCCGAGATGTATCGCCGCTGCGCCGAGCAAATTAAGGCTGAGTTGGAACAACGCATCAGCGATTTGCCGTTGTAAGTCGCTCTGCGGTTTGTCGTGCTGGAGTGAATCCCTCGATCTTTCGAACGATGTTTCACTCCACCAGAAGCAGTGAGGGTCTTTATGCGAATTGCCATCGGCTGCGATCATCGCGGATATGCCGTCAAGACCAAGCTGATTGAACTGGTCGCCAAACTGGGCCATGAGGTGACCGATGGCGGTTCAAACAGCTCCGAAAGCTGCGACTATCCCGACATTGCTTCGGTCGTTGGCCGCCTGGTTGGCAGCGGCCAAGTCGATCGCGGCATCCTTATTTGCGGCAGCGGCATCGGAATGTGCATTGCCGCCAACAAGATTCTCGGCGTGCGGGCCGCTCCTTGCCACGACGATTTGTCGGCCGAGATGAGCCGTCGTCACAACGACTTGAACGTGCTGTGCCTCTCGGCCGACATGCTCGGTGAGCGGTTGATCGGTCGATTGGTAGAAGTTTGGTTGATGACCCCTTTCGAGGGTGGCAGACACAGTCGGCGGATCGAGAAAATCGCCGAATTAGAGCGGGCATGATGAGCAATGCTTGAGGCGATCCTGGCAAGAACTCCGTTTCCAGCAGACTGCGAGTTGCGTGAGCGAGGCGTGGAATTCCGCCCGAAGCTGCAGTCAGCACCGCTGACGAATCTCAGTCTGGGCGTCGGCCGAATGGGGTTTCGCTTCGCGCTCGACTTCATACAGCCGCACGATGTAGGCTAAGAACTCGAAAAGCGATCGGCCGCTTCCACCAGCGTCCGAACCATGCATCCGGTCGCGCCACCGTCGAGCCACGGCTTGGGCTTGTCGAGAAACGCAGGGCCGGCAATGTCGAGATGCGTCCACGGTTTTCCAGAGACGAATTGCTCGAGAAATTTTGCCGCGGCAATGGCTCCGCCCCAGCGGCCATCGCCGACGTTCTTGATGTCGGCTACTTCGCTGTTGATGATCTCGTCGTAAACGTCGGGAAACATCGGCAGTTGCCACGCCGGTTCGCCACACCGCTGGGCTGATTCCAACACCACGTCGCAGCAGGGCTGGTCGTTCGTCATGACGCCGACCGTTTCCGTGCCGAGGGCCACGACGCACGCCCCGGTGAGCGTGGCCAGATCGATGATCTTCGCCGCGCCCGTTTCGACCGCCACGCACAATACGTCGGCCAGCACGAGCCGACCTTCGGCATCGGTATTGTGAACTTCGATTGTGCGACCGTTGCGAGCCACGAGCACGTCGCCGAGTTTGTACGCCGCCGGACCGGCCATGTTTTCGACACGGCCCAACAGCACGACGACGTTGATAGGCAGCTTTAGCCGTGCGATCGCATGTATCGCTCCCAGCACGGTTGCAGCGCCGGCCATGTCGCATTTCATCGTGAGCATCGATTCGCTCGGCTTGAGCGAAAGACCGCCTGAGTCAAATGTGACGCCTTTTCCGACGAGCGCCAAAGCCGGCGAGCCGGTTTTGCCACCATTGTATCGCAAGATGACGAGCCGCGGTGGCCGCGCCGAGCCACGGGCGACGGCCAGCAGCGATCCGCACCGCTCCTTTTCCAACCGCGGTTGATCCCAGATTTCGCACTCCAATCCGCACTGTTTGGCAACGTCCGCAGCGCGGGTGGCAAACGATTCAGGATAAATTTCCTGCGGCGGTTCGTTGACTAGTCGGCGCGTAAGGTTCATGCTCTCGCCGAGCACTTGGCCGCGAAAAACCGCCGCTTCATCGCTTCCGGCCCACAGCAATTCGCCGAATGGAAAGCGTTTCTTTTCCGCGCGATAAATGTCTTGGCCATGACAACCGACGATTGCGCCGGCAATTGCATTTTCAGTTTCCTTAGCCTGCATTTCTCCAAGAAAGAACGCCGCTTTCGCCCGCGACTTGCCGGCCAGTTGCTTTGCCGCCACCGCGGCGGCACGAAAGGCGACCCCGGCATCGAACTTCGCCTGCTCCCCCAGGCCGACGACTAACAGCTGCTCCGTCGCAATCCCCGGCGGCGCAAGCAGTGGCGTTAATTCAAACTTTTTGCCGGTAATTTCCTGGCGTTGGATGAGTTTCGACAGTAAACCATCGGTTGCGCGATCCGCCTCTGCGGCCGGCCCGGCAGGTTGCTCGCCGGCAAACAATCCAACAACTGCGGCATCCGAAACACATTGGGGCAATGCTGTCTTGCAGATAGAGACGTTCATATACTCTAGTGAGTTGTTGGAAGTAATGATGCAATCGAGTTGCGCCCGAATTGTAGCCAACTGGCTTCGCCAACATTAGCCCCCGGTTCGCGGCCGGTTTTCGGGCGGCCTATCGTCATACGAGGTCAGCAGCCTATGATTTCAACGTTCCGCCGCCCGCGATCATTTCTGGACCCCGAACCCTGTCACTAGGAATGTCCTACCGCACTCTCCGCCAATGCGTCGACGACCTCGCCGTCACGCGGCAGCTTGCACGCGTTGAAACCGAAGTGGATGCCGACTTGGAAGCGGCGGAAATTCACCGGCGCGTCAACCAGGCGGGCGGACCGGCACTGCTCTTTACGCGGGTGAAGGGTTGCCAATTTCCGATGGTCAGCAATCTGTTCGGCACGATCGAGCGAGCGCGGTATATCTTCCACGATTCGCTCGACCGCGTTCGGCAATTGATCGAGGCGAAAATCGACCCGCACTCCTTGCTCGCCAAGCCGGGGCGATGGCTTAGAGCAGGTCGTACGGCCTGGACGATGCGACCGCGAATGGTGCAAATGGGGCCGATATTCGCCAATCAAACCACCATCGATCATCTGCCGCAACTCAAATGCTGGCCGCGCGACGGCGGCGCGTTTATCACGCTGCCGCTGGTGTACACCGAAGATGCGGATCGTCCCGGTTGGCGACACTCGAACCTTGGTATGTATCGCGTACAGCTTTCCGGAGGGCAATATCGACCCAATGAAGAAGTGGGCTTGCACTATCAAATTCACCGTGGCATCGGCGTCCATCATGTTGCCGCGGCACGGCGAGGAGAGCCGTTTCGCGTCAACGTATTTGTCGGCGGCGCTCCGGCAATGTACCTTGCCGCGGTCATGCCCCTGCCAGAAGGAATGAGCGAGCTGTCGTTTGCCGGGGCGCTGGGAGGACATCGCATTCCACTCGCCGACCGCGCCGGTAGTTTGCCCATGTACGCCGAGGCCGATTTCTGCATCAGCGGCACCGTCGAGCCCGGCCGCACATTGCCCGAGGGGCCGTTCGGAGATCATTTGGGCTACTACAGCTTGACCCACGAGTTTCCGGTGCTCAGGGTCGATGGCGTCTATCATCGCACCGGCGCAATTTGGCCCTTCACGGTCGTCGGACGGCCGCCACAAGAGGATACGGTTTTCGGTCAATTGATTCACGAGCTAACAGGCCCACTCATTCCTACCGTTATCCCCGGAGTGCGCGCGGTTCATGCCGTCGACGCAGCCGGCGTCCATCCACTGCTGTTGGCAATCGGCAGCGAGCGATATGCACCCTATGCAAAAACAAATCGGCCGCAGGAATTGCTGACGCAAGCCAACGCCATTCTCGGCCAGGGCCAATTGTCGCTGGCGAAATATCTGCTTATCGTCAACGAAGCGGATGATCCGGCGCTGGATATCCACGATGTCGAGCGATTTTTGATCCATTTGCTGGCTCGCGTCGATTGGCGACGCGATCTGCATTTTCAAACTTGCACGACCATCGACACGCTCGACTACTCTGGCGGCAGTTTGAATCAAGGCTCAAAAGTGGTCATTGCCGGCGTCGGGCCACCTCGGCGCAAGCTACCGACAACGCTGCCTGCCGATTTGCCGTGGCGTGGCCCATTCCGCAACCCACGACTCATTTTGCCAGGAGTGATGGCGATTGAATGCCCGAAATACGATCTGGCGACGGAGAGTACAAGCGTCCGACGACTATGCGAGGACTTCGCAGCAAATTCTGCCATTGGTCGATTTCCGCTCATCGTTGTCGTGGACGATAGCAATTTCGTCTCGCAGACGATCCGCAACTTCCTTTGGGTGATATTCACGCGCAGCAACCCGGCCACCGACATCGATGGCATCGGCGCGTTTGTCGATCACAAGCATTGGGGCTGCACAGGTCCGCTGGTGATCGACGCCCGAATCAAGCCCCACCATGCGCCGGCATTGGAAACGGACCCTGCCGTTTCCCGAAAGGTCGATGCCTTCTTTGCGCCAGGGGGCGAGCTAAATGGGATTATTTAGCCGGTCAGCGCACCTATCGGGCGTAAAGAAGCGCGGCACATACCTGTTATGGCACTGTGCCTCGGCAAATCTCTCGATTAATCCGCCTCGCAAGCGATTGCAAAGAAAATATCCGCCGATGTTGGTTGATAAGTGATCAATCAATACCCGGTAAAACTTATACCGGTTGATCGTCTCCGGATGGCCCATACATTCCCGGCACAGGCACATCGTTCAGCCGCAGATAGACGCACAGAATCGCTCGGTGGTGGATCATATGGTTAAGAACGAATGTCCGAATGACTGCTGACCGCGGCATGGTAAACAGTGACTTGCCACCGGCCATCAGCGACCACATGTCCCCCATTTTTTCATCCTTGGCCGCCTCAATCGCTTTCCTTGCCATCGCGACGTTCTTGTCAAAGAGGGCAACAATCTCGCTAGTATTCGTCAACTTTGGCGACTCATAGCGCGGGCCATTGGCGGGGGCAACATCAAGAAAACTATCGTCAAATATACTAGTCATCCATCCAGGCATCTCCGCCAGGTGATTGGCGTTCCAGCCGATGGTGTTCGACTTGGCATGAGCCTTCCAAGCGAGCTTGTCGTTCGGAATTGTTTCAAGCACTATTCGCGTACTGGCCATTTCTCGGTCGAATTCGGGAAGAATCTGCTTCGCGTAGGTCATGATTGCACCTTGAGGCGTTCTTGGTCGTGAAAGAAACCGGCTCCATCAGATTAGCATTTTATGCACCGATTGTAGAGGCCCTATAAACCACGGTAACGTTGCTCTGCGCTGCGAATGGAACGCTCAACACTTGTGAAATTGCTTCAGCATCGCTGTGTCCTCAACCGGCACCTCCTGGTTATCGGCAGCCCAATTCCTGAATATTCTTGCCAATCGGCTGCCGGTGGCGGAAATGTAGATGGCAATCGGAGACGATTTGTGCGCTGCGCCGGTCTTGAACGTTCGACAAATCCTTAAATCATCCCGGCCAACAATGTCTGCAATTCTCGCATGGCCATCCGGTCGTTTTCGCGATTGACCCTGGCGAACACTAATTCCAAATTGCGGATGATTCGGCCTAGCCACTGACCGTGAGTCGCCGTCGCCAGCAATTCTTCCGACCGATCGACCGGAGCCGATGCGTGCTGATCGAGTTGATCGAATACCTCCTTCTTTGTCAGCATTCGGCCACCGTGGAACGGGTCAACGATCATCCAATTGCTATCCGATTCAACCGCGGTTAGGAAGTGAACCGGTGCGTTGATGCCGCGCGCCATCAGACCCAGTCGCTGCGCAACAGCTTTATAAATCAGCGAAAGTGTGACCGGAATGCCGCGGCGGCTTTCCAACACGCGAGAAAGATAGCTATTTTCCGGTGAGTAAAAGTCGTCCGTGTTACCAGAAAAGCCGCGTTCGTCGAACATCACTTCATGCAGTCGAGCCACGAGCGCCGACGGCGTCACCGAATTCACCTTTCGCCGCACGTTGTCCGCCAACTCGTCGAGCGACCGCTCGACACCATCGGCCAAAACGCCGTCCAACTCGTGCATTGAAACAGCAACGGCGGCCCGCACCAGCGAGTCGGTCGTCTCCAGCGTGGAAAGCTGTGCGACAAAGGCATCGTAGGCAGCGGGGCGACAAAAGCGCGGCGCGTCGGCCATGACAACACCGAAGTCAAAGTACAATTGCGGGTAAGTACAATAATCGGCCGGAATCCATCGGCCGGTAGTAGCACGAGTCTTATCGCGCTGAACGAACGGGCGGTAAGCATCGAGTGGCGCGGAGGCACCTTCTCAATGACCGTTTCGTCGATCACTGTCTGATCGCGGGCAATCACATCGGTTTCTTAAGCACCGCTGCGCCAGAACGGCGCTGCCGGCATGTCGGACGAGGCTACCCCTCGACCCCCAATTGGCATCAGAAATCATGACAAATCGGAGGGCAAAAGGCTACCCCCACGATTAATGGGGTTGCCTGCCAGGCCACTATTTTGCATTTGGAAATGCCTGTTGAGGAATCGGGTATCCACACGCTGAAAATAGTGCATTTGGCACACTATATTGCATCCGGCAGCCACGCGGCGACATCTTGACAATAGAAATTGACAAGGACTCGGTAAAGGTCGGCGTGGCGGTTGCGCATCGCTCCTGGACGCTCGAAGAAACATTCGCTTGCGACAGCGAAGAATTCAGCGCGGTTCCTGGCGCCGTAATGATCTAACGTAACCGTTCACGGTCTCAAATTGCCGATGCGTCATTTTCGTGGATTTGGTACTGTCGGGCCATGGACGGGAAGGATCGACGCATTCGAGAGAAAGATCGCGAGATCTTGGAGTTGAAGTTGCTCG
>JADZDJ010000122.1 GCA_020851115.1 Pirellulales bacterium | reverse complement strand
GCCTCCTCGCCAGAATTTGTGGGTAACATTGCGGTGCAGGAGCTGGTTTCGTGCAGGGATTTTGTGGTTTTTGGGCTGATGTTAGGGCGTGGGATTTGGCCTTTGGAACTTCGGCACAGTAACGAGAAGCCAAACGCTAACGTCTGTCGATCGCTTTGAGCCGCAGCTAGCGGGATGGATCCGCGCAAAACACGAGCTTTCGACCATTCTTTTATCCTGCCATGCCTCAGAAAATCCATTCATCCAATCACCGATCCTGTCCCAAAACACCCACAAATTCTGGCGAAGACCCTTTTTAAGATGTCACGTTCCCTCTGGATGCGTTGCAACTCGCTTTCCAGTTCACGAACTCGGGCTTCGAGTGAGGTCGCCACCGGGCCGGTGCGGTCAAGCTGCTCCTGTTTCCAGCGGTACAACACATTCGTGCCCGACAGGACCAGCCGCTCGGCCACCGAAGCGGCCGTGTGGCCGTCCAGCAGCATCTGCACCGCTTCACGCTTGAATTCGCCGTCGAACACCCGCCGAACAGCCCGTGCCGAACCACATTTTCGACTCAAAAGCTTCTTGCTCATCAGGGACTCCTTGAAGGTTCATTTTAAGGAGTTCCCCTGTCCGTCAATTCGTCAGCACCTCAGGCAGTTCAGTCTGATCGTAGTGCGGCGTCCCCAGGTCCTGATCCATTTTCTGCAGCTCCGCCGCCACCTCCGTCGCCCGCTTCAGAGACTTCTCCAAATCTTTTTCCAACCACTCTCGTTTCGCATCCATGCGATTTGACTCCTCATGCTTGAATGATCCATTCCCTGGCCAACCACGCTCCCGCAGTTTAACGCGTCCGATGCCAAATCTCCTATTGACATTCTTCAACAACCCCCAACCCCTGTAAAAGCTGACATGCACCATGGATGGCTTGAGAGTCTCGCCTCATCTTGATCTAACGTTGCAAATTTCCTACCATCCAGGCGACTTTTCGCTCCCCATCGCCTGCTGCGAGTGGGAAACTATTCAACGTGGGAAGATCGACGGCATGGTTTGTCGCTTGTATCCTTTACGAATTCGCCTTGCAGCCGCCACCACAGCGACGATGATTTGCTGCACGGGCTGCTTGTTGCCACCGCGAGTAAGCCAAAACGCAGAATCCGAGGCGGCGCAGCAAGCTGCGCCCGATCCGACGCACGCCGACGGATCACCTCATCCTCATCCTAATCCAGGCACTCCGACGCCAGCCGAGCTGACGGCTGCGATGGCAGAAGTCCATCAGCTTGGGCAATCCGATCCAGCCGTCCAGCAAGCTCTCGTCGATGATTTGCGGCGGACGGATCCTTCGCTGTGGCCGCAGTTGGTCCACGCTTACCGAACTTCGCTTGCCTACCGGAGGCAATCCGATGAACGATTGGCGCTACTCGCTCGGCGGAATTCGCCGGTAGATCATCTCAATCCGGATGGCAGCGCCACCCATCTGTTGTCGGCAACGCCCGCGGCAGCCACGAGCGATGATGCGGCCTCTGGCCAGAATTTGCAGTCGATTTACCCATCGACCAGCACGCCGATGGAACTGCAGATCCCAATTACGCCCGCCGAGTCATTTCAAGGGGCAAGCCCGGAGCAGCTTCCCGCGGCGTCCGATGGAGCGATTCTGATGCCCGCGGCGACCGACGTTGCGACGAATTATCCCACCACGCAATATCCGGAAGTGCGATTGGCCGCAGCGGAATCGACCGTTACTAGTCCGCCAAGCGACGATTGGCAATCGCAACTTGCGTCGGCGACTCGTGCGATGGAATCGAGAATTGCCGCCAGCGCCAATTCAACTCCGAGCGCGGCCGATCAAGCGGCGCTGCGAATGTTGTACTTGGTGGCCGGACGCCGCGACGATGCCATGCTACCCCTAACCGGCGCTTCGAGCGCCGAACAGGAATTTTGGAGCAAGGAGTTGGCGGGACTCGCCTCGCTGGTTGAGCAACAAAACGGGGGCGATGTGCCGCAGCACACGGCCGATGCCGCGCGGCATTTGCAGCAAGCCGCAACAAAGCTCGCCCAATCGACGCCGCTTGTCGTGCGCAATCTGGCGTTTTGCACTGCAGTCAGCAGCTATGGCGTGTATCAGCCGCTCGCGGCTCAGACGCTCAAACCTGGTCAAACATTGCTGCTATATGCTGAGGTGGAAAATTCGGTGAGCGAGCCAATCGACAAGGGCTATCGGACGGCGCTCAAGAGCCGCTACGAGTTGCTGGACAGCCGCGGCACTCGCGTAGGCGGTGAAGATTTCGGCGTCACCGAAGAAGTTTGCCGCAACATCCGGCGTGATTTTTTTGTTCGATATTTCTTAAAACTCCCCAAGCCGTTACCTGCAGGACAGTACCTGCTACAACTCGAGATCGAAGACACGACGAGCACCAAATCGGCGAGTGGGCAAATTCGCTTCAAGGTGGAAGAGTGATCGCAGTTTGCGCACTCGGGATCGAGCGGCCAGCGAACCATGCTGGCGGAAAATCATTGTCGTCTCGGCAGCCGATCAACGCGGTTTGCTGTAGCCTTCGATGATTCGCCCTAGGTAGAACGCGGCAAACCCCATCACTAGCAGCAGCAACATCGTTCGTACGTCGATGCGCTGCGACAACTGCAAGATCATGCTGATTGGCAATAGGATGAGACCGGCGATTTGCAACAGGCGACCGATGAATGCCATGGGGGATGAGTTTGAGAGTCGTGGGGGCGAAATCCCATCATCATAATACGACATCACAATGGCGGAAGGACATGCTACAATGCGGCGATGGAACCTCGAGGCATGCTCCACAAGCCGTCGCTGGCGACTCTATTCTGGCGGGCATTGCGATTGCGCTGCCCGGTGTGCGGCGAGGGGCAACTGTTCCGCGGTTGGTTTCGGATGCACGAGCGGTGCGCGGCGTGCAAATTCCAGTTCAACCGCGGGCCGGGCTATTGGCTCGGATCGATCTACGTGAATTACGGCCTGACGGCACTGATCGTCACCACCAGCTACTTCGCTATGTACTTTGCCGATGCGCTGCCACAAACGGCCATCCTTTGGTTGCTAACGGCGTTTTGCGTCGCTTTTCCGCTGTGGTTCTTTCGCTACGCGCGCAGCATCTGGATTGGATTCGATCTGTATGTCGATCCCAGACAGGCGGACGAAGTGAAGCTCGACTCGGTACTACAAAGCAAGTGAAAATCGTAATCCAGCGGGTAAATTACGAAGTCGTATGCAATTCTTTATCCGCGCCCTTGGCCGCTTGGTGTATTCGCGACTTTTGCACTTCGCGGTACATGTACAGGCTAAAGCAAGTGATCATTGCGAACGGCGTGCCCATCATCAGCAGGATGCTATAGAAGTAGCCTCGCACCAGGCTAGCATGCTGCGGATCGTTGGCCGCAATGCCCTCTTTGCAGTTGGGGCAGGCCAAGGCGAGGTCGGCCAATAGCAGCACGGCGGCGACAACAATGATCAGCGTTAGAGCGTGGCGAAGCAATCGAGTAAGCATGGAGAGACTCGACCTTGTGGAGAATAAGTTGACTGCGAATTGCCAGTGTTTTCGCGGTTCATCGAGCGGTCAGCATCCGGACGCTGCCGCTAGATCCGCTCTCGATCTCTGTAAGTTTTTCGGAATCGCCGCACGGCTCCGACCAGGCGTTTGCGGTGACGGCCTGCGGTTCATGGATTGTATCGCCAGGTTTCGGTGGAGGATAGACGTGATACAGGATGGCATAGATCACTACGCCGGTGATGGAAACATATAGCCAAATGGGAAACGTCCAACAAGCCAGTTTGCGATGTGCCCGACGACGGTCGCGATATCCGAGATAAATCGTTAGTCCAGCCAAAATCGGCACTGCGGCTGCCAGGACAATGTGGCTGAACAGAATCGCTAGGTAGAGCCCCTTGACCGACTTTGGACCAGCAAACTCGACGTGCCCAGCCGCCGTATAATGGTACAAATAAGCATGATAGGTCAAATAACAGGCCAGAAACGCGATCGAGACGAAGAACGCCGCCATCATTGCCCGCTGGTGGGCGTTTTCTCGGCGCTGCTTGATCAAGCCATATCCGAACAGCAGCAGCACGGTCGCCGTGGCATTCAGCGTGGCGTTGATGGCGGGTAGGTGTTCGACAAATGAGGGCACGTTTCAGGATCCAGGAGTTGCGGCGTCGGAAGAATGCTCGCCGCCTGTCGAGTTCTCAGCCAGCAAGCGCCGAATCTCCACCTTCATTTCGGCAACCTTTTCGGGGTCAAGCAGGTCAAAGCTGCCGCGGATGCTGCCTTGGCGATCCACCAGCAGCGCGCGATTCATATGGAAACCGGGGGCCACTTCTTGCAGGAAGATTTCTTTGCCGATTCGCTGGATATACTTCAAGTCTCCCGTGAGGAATACCCAACGACCACGGTCGGCACCTAGGCGACTGGCATAGGCTTGCAACACTTCGGGCGTATCTTGCTCTGGATCGCACGAGATGCTGACAATGCGAAAGCCTAGGTCGGTGATTTCATCCTGAATCGTGCGCAGCACCTGGTTCAGCCGCCAGCAGTCTTTATCGCAATTCGAGAAAAAGAAACTGGCGATCCACACCTGACCTTCTACCTCCTTGGAGTGAAAGGGCAAGTTGCTGCGCTCGGTCAATTGAAAATCTTTGATGGTAGGCCCTTTTTCAGCGGGCGACGTCGCGACACCAGCGGGCGCAGCCGTTGGGTCTCGATGATGCTCCTTGAGTTCTCGAATCACCACCCACGAACCGTAAGCGGCCGAGCCGAGGACGATCAAACCGATCCAAAACATCAATACGCCGTTTTTCATATTGCATCCCTCGTAGCTCGCACGGCGGCCACGCGCCATGCCAAGGCAAATGTTCCCGCCAGGAATAATAGCGTCACCGTCGCGCAAAGCCAGGTTGGCGGTAGCTCCTGGGTCACTTTTTCATACGTGTCGGCAGAGGCCGCCCAGTACAAAATTCGCCGCAACATGGCCACGCAGTACGTGAGCGGATTGAGCGCGATGACCCAGGCCATCCAGTTGTTCGACGGCTGAAAAAATGCCCCCGAGAGGAGCCACAGTGGTAATAAGAATACCATCATAATGGCATGAAAGCCTTGCGTCGACTGCATCGGCCAGGCGATGGCCAACCCCAAAGCGGTGAGCGCCATCCCGACGATGAATAAATACGCCAGCGCAATCAAGAAAATTGGCAAGTTCAAAGCAATTCCGAGCCAAAACCCCAGCAGCAAAAACACCGCCGCATGGGCGACGGCGATCAATGTGCCGCCGAGTACTTTGCCAATCACCATCGACCACCGTGGAATTGGCGCGACCAAGACCGCTTGCAAAAAACCTTCGCGGCGGTCTTCGATTACCGAGATCGTGGCGAAGATTGCCGTGAAGAGCAGGATCATCACCAGCGTGCCGGGGAAAAAGTATTCGCTGTACGAACCCTCGTAGGCGTTGCCGGGCCACTTAAACGACGTGCCTACCAAGGAACTAAACAGAATCCAAAAAATGATCGGCTGCCCCAGAGCGCTAAACACACGATTCTTCTGCCGAATGAACCGCACCCATTCGCGCCGGCAGAGCGTCCATGCCGCCAGCCACGGCAACGGGCAGACCGGCGACGGCACTTGTCCTGCCGCGGTCGTTCGCGCTGTGGTTGGCGGAGTTGCGATGGCCATGCTGAAGTAAGGTGAGGGAAAGGATATTCGGTATTGGCAGCGGCCAGCGACGGAGGCTGTCGAGCTATCGAACTATTCAAATTGCTCCAAACGATGGCCTGTCCGGGCGATGAACACGTCTTCCAGGGACGGCTTGCCAAGCGTAATCGCATCGATCTGGCCGGGAAAAGCTTCGACCAATCGCGCGATCCATTCGTGGCCCTGCGGCATCTCCAGGCGGACATTGTTTTCTAGCACGCTGCTCGCGCAGCCAAAGCGCGATTGAATGCCCTCCGCAAGACGCGCTGGTGCCAGCGTGCGAATCGTGATCGAATCTCCTCCAACCGTTGAACGCAATGCGTCCGGCGTGTCGATCGCCACGAGCTTGCCGCGGTCGAGAATCGCAATCCGGTCGGCCTTGTCGGCTTCTTCGAGCAAATGCGTAGTGAGCGCAATCGTGACGCCTTCTTCGTCGCGAAGCTGGCGCAGATAGTCCCACACATCGTTGCGGGCCGCAGGATCAAGCCCGGTGCTAGGCTCGTCGAGCAGCAGTAGCCGCGGGCGATGGAGCAGACCCTTGGCCAATTCGACACGCCTGCGGAGGCCGCCGGAAAGAGTTTCCACCAGGTCGCGCCGCCGATTCGTCAGACGAAAGCGTTCGAGCAGCGCATGGATGCGGTGTTGCAATTGGCTGCCGTGAATGCCGTACAGATGGCCTTGATGCAGCAAATTCTCACCCACGGTTAATTTTCGATCGACGCTGGGGGACTGAAACACGACGCCAATTTGTTCGCGAATGGCAGTCATTTGCCGCCGCAGGTCGCAACCCAGCAGAAACACCTCGCCGTCTTGTAACGGCAACAGCGTCGAAAGCAGCCGAAACAGCGTGGATTTCCCGCCGCCATTAGGACCAAGCAGGACGAAGATTTCGCCGGAGTTGACCGCAAACGACAGGCCGTCCAGCGCTCGCCGCTCGCCGTAGCAGTGACTGACGTTCTCAATTCGAATCGCGGCGGCAGAGGGCATGAATACTTAGTGTTCGGGCGACGGCTGCTGGACAGGCTGCTCGTCGGCCGCTTTTTCGTGAGGTTGTTCGTGGGCCGCCGCGCGCTGTTCCGCCATGTGATAGAGGCGTTCTTCAGAGGCCGTGCGCAGCCGCATTCCAATGTCGGGCACGAGCATCAAGATCAGAAAAATCGACATCATGGCCGCGGGAATGGTGAGCACGAATTTCCAATTTGCCTCATAGAGTACGTGCATAAAGAACAAAATCACGAGCATCGCCTTCGTGCAGGAAAC
This sequence comes from Pirellulales bacterium, assembly GCA_020851115.1. Lineage (GTDB taxonomy): Bacteria > Planctomycetota > Planctomycetia > Pirellulales > JADZDJ01 > JADZDJ01. The sequence goes on along the minus strand of JADZDJ010000122.1, from coordinate 24,997 downwards.
TGCCATCATGAAGGCCCAACCAACCTGCGGCTGATCGTGCCACGGCCAATAGCGCGAGTACGTAAAGAACGAGCAACCGGTGAGGAAGCAGAGTGCGATAAACACATAGATGTACTTGGCGATGTTGACGGTGTGTGCTTCGTGCGAATGGACGCCGTGGCCATCGTGCGTGCTGTGGCTGCCGGTGCCGGCGTGCGATTCGACAATCGGGCCGTGTGCGTGAGTGGTCATGATCGCTGCCTGTTATGAGAGCTTTCGGGTGGGCAGTAGGAAATCGTTGAATGGCGATCGATAGGTTGTCGCCGACAAATCGCCAGCCGCCTAAAACAAATATAAAAGCGGAAACAAGAATATCCACACGAGATCGACAAAGTGCCAGTATAAACCAGTGTTTTCCAGGATGCCCGCCCGCGAGGCGTCGAGCGTGAGGAACAGCAAGATGACGAATACGATCAGCCCCACAAGCACGTGCAAGGCGTGGAATCCTGTGAGCAGAAAATACGTACTGGCCCACATATTTCCTCCCGGAATCACAAACGGCAAGCCGAGTTTGTAATGATCGTTCAGCCCCGCGGCGTGAGCTGCTTCACCGCCGGAACCGTGCAAATCATCCGGCGGCGGATAGATTTCATTGCTGATGGCCAGCAGATCGACGTTCGGATCTTCCAGCCGCTTTTGCAGCGAAGCCACGATCAATTTCTTGGATTCAAGGTCGGCAAGGTCGGGACTGATTTCCGCATATTGAGCGATCAATTCATCCGAGCGCGGCTGCTGATCGAGCTGTTTGACTTGCGCAACTTGTTCGGCCGTTAGCGAGGCTTTGATGTCGGCATCCTTAGCGTTCAACTGCGAATTCAGCGCGGTCAATCGCTGGCGGACGGCCGAACCATAGTACAGATCGGGCTTCTCGTAAATCAAGCCGTGCGGCACTTTCGGATAGATTCCGTGCGAAAACTTGGCCGAGTATTCCATGGCTTTGACGCCCAGAAAGACGCAGCCGAGAAGAAACGTGACGACCGTCAGCAGCTTGGCTAGCCCTGCCTTGTTAAGTTTGGCCGCTTCGAGCGCCAGCACCACCGAGACGCTGGAGCAAATCAGCACGAATGTATTGAAGGCGCCAATCGGCTCGCTCAGATGCACTTCATGCGGCCGCGGCCAGGCAGGCGCGCCGAACCGGAGCACCACATAGGTGCCAATCAGCCCGGCAAAGAACATGATTTCCGTGGAGAGAAACAACCAGACGATCGTCTTGCCGTTGGGAATTGGCAGACCGGGATGGTAGGCGAGCTTCAGCGGATGGTGCGCATGTTCGTCGTGCGCGTGGGCAATTGCGGACATGAAAAATCGTTGCCTAAATGTCAGGTGTCGAGTGGTTTGGTGAGCGGTCCAGGGTCAGTTGTTCGTTGTCGGTTGTCGCGATCGGCCGCAAGCCTTTATCGGCTGCCGACAATGAACCGGCGTCAATTTGTTCCGTCCGCGGTGAAACAATTAAGAGTACAAGCAGCACCGGTAGATAAACGAGCGACGCACGCAACAAACGGCGGGCAGTGTGATCGCTGCGTTGCCAAGAAAACATTGCCGCGGTTACGAGATACATGGCACCCAGCGTGATGGCGCCGACGATATACGTGCGGCCTGCGAGTTGCAACGCCGGCAGCACGCTGATTGGAAACAACGCCAACGAGCCAAGCACGGCCTGCAATCCTGCGCGGCGACCCGTCGGATCGACCACCGTGAGCATCTGCATCCCCGCAGCTCCATATTGCCGACGGTAAATCCAGGCGATCGCCATGAAATGCGGAAATTGCCACAAGTAGACAATCAGGAAAAGCGCGGCGACCCGGACTCCACCAGACACCGGACCAGCAGTCAGCGAAAACGATGCTTCGACCGCCGACCAACCGATCATCACGGGAAGTGCCCCAGCGACCGCGCCGACCGCGGTATTGGCGGGACTGCGGACTTTCATTGGAGTGTAAACCGTCACGTAAATCAGCCACGTTATCAGCCCCCACAGCGTTGTGGCAAAATTCACGAAATAGCCCAGGTAGACCACGCCGAAGGTCAACGCAACAGCGCCGAACGCAATTGTTTGCTGCCCGCTCAATCGCCCCGCAGGGAGCGGGCGATCGGCCGTGCGAGGCATGAGCGCATCGCGATGCCGTTCGATCCACTGATTGAATGCGCTAGCGCTGGCGGCAATCATCGCTGTGCCAACGAGCGAGTGAAATAGCGTCCAAGGCGGCGGCGGCCCCCAACCGCCCACATATGCCGCGACGGCGACAACCACCAATAGCAACGTGACGATTCGCGGCTTGCATAGTTCCAAATAGTCGCCTAGTCGAGTCACAATGGTCGATCGGCTCGTGGTGCAAACCGCGGTGGACATTGGAATGCTCATGCAGCAACTCCTTTCCACTTGGGCGAAGACCATCCGTGCATCGACGGCAGTTTCAACATCCGCGCACTGCGAACGGCCAGCACCGTCGACACGGCAAGAATCAGCGAACCGAACGCGACGTGGGCGGTGGTGATTTGGGATTGCCACCAGCCGTTGGCCTGAATCGTCATCGAATTTAACCATCGCCAACCGGACAAGAACGACGGAGCGCCGTAATTGACAAACCATGTCATCGCGCCCAGCAGCAACTGGCTAGCCATTAACGCGACCAGTGCAATGCTCGGAATGATTAGCGGCTTGGCTCGCGACGCCTTGCGCCACAATGTCAAAGCGACAACGACTACATGGACCGCCAGCGCTACGCCGACCACGACATGGAACACAACAATGGTGCGAAAGGCAGCATGGACCGAATTCGGATCGAAATGCCGAAGCTGAGCGCCCAGCACCAACTGCAAATAGGCGAGCAGCGGCGTGGCAACGGCAAGCGTTACCACGGCCACGGGCTGCGCCGCTTCTATGGAGCGCGATCCAATCTGCCAGCGCCGCGACGTGACGGCAGCAATGGCCGCCGTTAAGGCAAAAAACGCGGGACCAAAACAGCCGTGGATCTTGGCGATCGTTCGCTCGTCCAATAATACCCGCAGCCCACCCAACACGCCTTGAAAAACCACTCCGACAAGCGCCACCAGCGACAGCACCTTCAGCCACCGCGGCTGTCGCGTTCGCCAGATACACACGCAAAGAGCGATAGTTAGCAGGCCAACGAGTGACGCAAACAGCCGGTGCCCATGCTCGATGAAAATATCCCACGGACCAAGCAACCATGTTTCGACTGGGTATAGAAACAAGTTGTAACCATAGGTGTTTGGCCAATCGGGAACCGCCATGCCGGCCTGGTAGGTTGTGACCAGCCCACCAACCCACACTAGCGGAAATGTGGCGCAGCACAACACGACAGCCAGGCGATGTGGCCAACGGGAGGGTTCAGGGTTCAGGGTTCGGGATTCAGACACGGCAAACTTTCTCGATTATCGCTCCCCATTCATCGCGGTTCTCAGCGTCCCAACGATTCTCAGTGTCCCATCGCTTCCGACGCGAGAGGGCGGTTTTTCGGCGGCGGCTGCGTCTGCGGATAGAAATCTTCATCCACTTCTGGCGAGTTATATTCGTAAGGGCCGCGGTAAACGACCGGTTGGAAATCAAAATTGCCGTGCCCCGGCGGGCTAGGAGCCTGCCATTCCAGGCCGTTGGCGCGCCATGGATTGCGACCAGAGCGGGGGCCGAAAAAGATGCTGTAGAAAAAGTTGACGATAAAAATGATTTGAACCGCCACCAGCAACATCGCCGATATCGTCATGAACACGTTGATGTCTTTCAAGTGCGCGAACGTCTTGAAGTGCCACGTGTCGGCATAGCGACGCGGCTGGAAGTTCGCCCCGATAATGTGCATCGGGAAGAAGACGCAATTCAAGAAAATGAAGGTAAAAAAGAAATGCACTTTCCCCCAAAACTCGTTCATCATTCGCCCGAACATCTTGGGAAACCAAAAATAGATTCCGCCAAACACTCCCATGACCGTGCCGGAAAACAGCACATAGTGGAAGTGGGCCACGATGAAGTAAGTGTCATGAATCGCGATATCCACAGGCGTCGCCGCCATGAAAATGCCCGACAGGCCGCCGATGATGAACATCGATACGAACGAAACGGCAAATAGCATCGGCGTGGTGAATTGGATCTTGCCGCGCCACATCGTGCCCAGCCAGTTGAAGGTCTTTATGGCACTGGGCAAGGCGATCATCATCGTGCTGACCATGAACGTCATGCCCAGAGCTGGATTCATGCCAGAGACAAACATGTGATGTCCCCAGACGATGAAGCCCAGGCCGGCAATGCCCGCAATCGAATACACCATCGGCTTGTAGCCGAAGATCGGTTTGCGCGAGAAGCAGGCGATCATGTCGCTGACCATGCCCATCGCCGGCAGAATCATAATGTACACCGCCGGGTGGCTATAAAACCAAAACAAGTGTTGCCACAGTAGGGGTTGTCCGCCGCCAGCCGTCGTCGAGGCGTTGTTGATGATGATTCCTTCGGGCGTGAAAAAACCGGTGCCGAGCAAGCGATCCATGAGCTGCATAAAACCGGCTGCCGTGAGCACCGGCAACGCGAACGCTTGCAGCACGGCTGTGACGAACATGGCCCAAATCGTCAGCGGCAGGCGGAACATCGTCATGCCCGGCGCGCGCATTTGGATGATCGTCGTCATGTAGTTCACCGAGCCCATCATCGAAGAAACGCCAACGCATGTCAGCCCGATGAGCCACAGCGTTTGACCGTACAGACTGCCGGGCGCGGCTTGAATGTTGGACGCCAACGGCGCGTAGGACGTCCACCCCGATGCGGCCGCGCCGCCGTCGACAAAAAAGCTGGCTCCGAACGACAAAAACGCCGGCCACATGAACCAGTAGCTGAGCATATTGAGCGTGGGGAACGCCATGTCGTCGGCGCCGATCATCAGCGGGATCAGGAAATTACCGAACGCGCCGGCGAGAATGGGAATGATCACCAGGAAGATCATCACGGTGGCGTGCATCGTGAACAGCATCGTATACGCTTCCGGCGACATTTGCCCGCCTTCGGCCTGGAACAAATGGCCGAGAATCGGCACTTCGGTCCACGGCCACGCGATTTGCCACCGCACGGCCAAGGCCAGCAAGCCGCCGATCAAAAACCACAACAGCGTGGAAAACAGGAACTGAATGCCGATGACCTTATGGTCCTTCGAAAACACGTACTTGCTCAGGAAGCTGGCCGCGTGGCCGTGGCCAGCGTCGTGCGCCATGTTGTGTGCGTGAGAACCTACCGTGATGCTGCTCATTCCGAAACCTCTTGCGCTTTCGCCAAATTCATGGATTCGCTCGTGATCGCTGCCGACGTCGCTGTGGTCGTCGCTGGATTCTGCGTCGCGTTTTGCCGCGATTGCAAGTCGGCCAAGTACTTGTCGTAGTCTGTGCGCGATTCGATCGTGATTTGGCCTTTCATCTTATAATGTCCCCAACCGCACAGCTCGGCGCAAACAATATCGAACTGGCCCTCCTGCACCGCGCGAAACCAGACGGGGATTTTCATGCCGGGCACGGCATCTTGCTTCACCCGTAGATTGGGCAGAAAGAAGCTGTGCAGTACGTCGGCGCTTTTCAGGTCGACAAGTGTTTCTTCGTTTACTGGAACGTGCAAGTCGTTGATCGTAAACAGATCGTCGCGCGTGCCGAGCTGGCCGTCTTCGCCGGGGTAGCGAATGCGCCATTCAAATTGGCCGCCGGTGACTTCGACCGTGGGGGCCATGGGCCTGCCGGCATCGCTCGGCCGCCGCATCTTCGCCGCGGCCCAAGTGTTCATTTGATAAATGGCGATAAACAGCAGCGTGGCCGCCGGCACGATCGTCCAGCAGATTTCGAGCGTATGGCTGCCGTGCGTGAATTTCACCGGCTGCTTATTGGTCTTTCCATCGTACTTCCAGAGGAACCAAAAGAGACACAACTCGGTGGCGATGAACACGATGCCCGTCAGCACCAGAATGAACATGAACAAGTGATCGATATGGTGGCCGATGTCGGAGACGTCTTTGGGCAACCAAGCATCCAGCGCTGGCGCGACAATAAATGTGCCTACGCCAAAAATGGTGACGCACAAGAACAAGATTGACCAGAATTTACCCACAGGGCCCTCGGGGGTTGCTAATGGCGTTGACTATTTTGAACCGCGGTTGATCAATGATGCCTGGTGATTTTCGAATGACGAGGGAATGACCAACCCGGCATTTCCACTGCAAAAAGCCTTGCGCAAGCACGTTCTTCTTCGATCATCGGAAATTGGAACTTCAACCGTCATGTGAACTTTGTCATTCGTTATTCTCGATCACAGTCGATCGCGCGGCGGAGCACTCATTTCAGGCGCATATTGACTGCCGGGTTCGTAGGGCAATGCCAGCACGTAGTCGATGACGTGCCAGATGTCGTCGTTGGAAACTTGAGGCGCAATCGCTGGCATCTGCGCTGGATAGATGCCGTTGTGCAGCCGGTAAAATAGTTCGAACGGCTCCCGGCCGCCACGGAAAATGCCTTGCCGCAGATTTCGTGGTTCGCTGATGCGCAGAGGCAGCGCGCTGTTGGCAATGGCGGTGCTCAGGGTTTGTAGCTGATCTCGTTGCTCTGCTCGTTGATCTTCTGCCTTTTCGAGAGCTTCTCCTTCGAGTTGCTCCAACGACTCATCCGGCTTTTCCAAGGCAGCCCAGCCGTCGTGTACCTTCTTTTGAAGTTCTTCAATGTCCTTGTTCCACAGGTCAGGAACCTGTTGGCCGTCGCCCAGCGCCGTCGGGCCATGACACTTCACGCAGCCACCGTTGGAATAGAATATTTTCTTTCCGGCATCGATTGACGCCCGTGTGCCAAAATCGGCCGGTGGTTTGCTGATTTGCGTAACCTGCTTGACGGCGCTGGACCATTTGGAAACCGGTCCTGGTGCAGGGTAGTCGTCCGAATTGCCGATCAGCATGTCGCCGATCAAAAACTGCTGCGTTTCCGGTAACGGCTCGTCTCCCGACAAGTCTGCCGCTGCGTCGATCAACGCGATTTCCGTCTGGCCGCGGACACTCAGATATTTCACATATTCCACCAGCGCTTCGAGCTGATCGTCCGACAGTAGTTTGAACGACGGCATGGCGGTGCCCGTAATGCCGTCGCGCAGGGTACGCATCAAGTCGTCGTGCGTGGGCGGGTAGTTCGACGCCGTGGACTTGAATTTGAACCAGCCTTGGCGATAGTCGCGCGGATACGGATTGAGAAATGCGGCCGTCGGCCCCATGCCGTCGCCAGTCAGGCCGTGGCAATGGGCACAGTGCTCGCGAAACAAGCCGCGTTTGGCGCCGGTGCTGTCGCTGCGGACCGACCCGGCCGCCATCGTGATCTTTTGCAAGTCCAAACCGGCCTCTGGCGGGGCAAACGGCTCGTCGGGAGTGCCAAACAGCGCGACAAGAATATCGCCGATTTGATTTTCCCGCTCCGAGGAAAGGTTCTTGGCAGCGACCAGCACGACATTTTCCCGAAACTGCGGCGGGGGAACCTTGCCGCAGCCGAGCAACGGCGCAATGCTCGCCAAGCAAACGAAGGTCACGGTTGCGGATGCGAAACGCTTCATTGTCTTCGAAGTGGAATAGTGAAGAAGTTCCGGGAATAAGATGGGATTTAACGTTGATTGGGATGACTAAGAGCGACAGAGGCTAGCCACCGGCCAATTCGGCTGCCGGAACATTGACGTCTTTCAAATCGCGGATTTCGTCGGGTTTGAGCGTCAAGGTCACACGACCGTTGGCTGGTGTCTTCAAGTCGCCCGATTGAATTTCCAACGCATGATTGGAACCCGTCGATGCTTCGTGCCACAGTTGAAAGTCGAGCGGAACACCGGCGGGTAAGTTCTTGATCTCAAAACTGCCGTCTTTACTCGACACGGCCATATAAGGATGCGGCTGGACCAACATGTAGGCTTTCATCCACGGGTGGATATTGCAGGTGACCGTTGCCGGCATCGCCTCGGCGGAACCAATTTTTTGCTCCGCATCGGTATTGGCCGACACGATGACGTTGAACGGCGCGTTCGACTTCAAATCGGCGTTCGTGTTATGGCCCACGGGGTCGGAATTCTTCACCATCAACGGCTGCGTGGTGCGCATCGTCAACACATGCGGCTCAAAACGGCAACCGTTGTTGTCGAGCACGACGGGCTTGTTCGCGTCGGCGGCATACTCGGGATTGACTTCCACCTTACGGTTGCGAACGAATATCACCACGTTTTCCAGGCCACGGTCGCTTCCTACCTTGAGCGACTCATCCACCAACGGGTGCTTGCCGCACACGTCCTGGTCTTTGTTGATATTGAGTGGGCTGGGCTTCGGCGGGTCGCCTTCGTAAACAAAGCGGCCCTTGAGCGTGGCCCAGCCGGTAGCTTTGACGGTCGTTTCGTTTTGCGCGGAAGTTGCTTCCGCCGGCGCGCTCTTCGCAAGCAGCGCGCGGATTTCTTCCACCTTCTCGTCCAGAGCATCGTAACTGCGCACTTCCGGTCGGCCGCAACCGCTTGCCGCGGCAAGCAGTGCAACTAGCGCAAGCAGACCATACAAAGTGGATTTCATCGTTCGTTCGACCAAAAATTACGTTGGCTTAGAGCTTGTTGAACTGTCCTGCGTCGAGCTTGATCGTTCCCAAGTCGTTGTCGCCGGCCTTGACCGCGTGCTTAAAGCGGCCCTTTTCCCAGGTCGTGTTATTGCCGCCAATTTCGGCCTTTTGCACGTAGCCGGCTTTCTCTTGCCACACTTGAAATTCGAGTGCTTCGCCGGCCGGCAGGTTCTTGATTTCAAACGACCCGTCCTTCGCGGACACCGCCATGTACGGATTCGCCTGCGCAACCAAAATGCCGTTCATCCAGCCGTGAATATTGCAACTCAACTTTACGGGTAGCGTTTCCGCCTTTTCCAGAGGCTTGCGATCGCTCGCCGAATTGGCGCTGACGATCTCGTTGAAAGGATCGTTCACCAGGCAAGCCGCATTGATGTTGTGCGAGATGGAGTCGGAATTCTTCAATTCCAGCGGCTGCCCCGTCCAGCAGGTGACAATATGCGGCTCGAAGCGGCAATCCTTATTGTCGATGATGACTTTTTGCGTCTTGAGCGCGTCGTATTCGGGACTGATCTTCACGTTCTTGGTGCGGACCCAAACCACGACGTTCGCCAATCCACCGTCTTCGCCGACCACGAGCGACTCGTCCACCAGATCATGCTTGCCGCAGACAGCCTGATCCTTGGTCACGTCGACTTTAGCAGGAACTGGACGAGTGCCATTGAAGATAAATTTGCCCTTTAGATTGCCCCACCCCCCTTCAGCGGCAGGGGTCGACTTGGATGTCGAGGCATCGGCGACTTCGGTCGCAGCCTGTTCGGTCTTCGTCGCCGGCTTATCGTTCGCCTTGGATGAAGCGGTTTCTCCCGGCGTACCGCTGCTCGACTTTCTCGACCGGCGAGAATCTTTCGAATCACTGCAGCCCGCGAGCGCGACGGCCAGTAGTGCTGCAACAGCGAGAGTGATGGGTTTGGATTGCATGACTTCTCCTCCTAATGTGGGTAAGTGTGATCGGTGTTTTGTATTCGGAGCTTGGTCAATCGAAGCATTGCGGCTCAATGCCACATGGCAACCATTGAAGCCGATGCGGCCAGTCGCTCAATTGTTCGTGCTGGTTGTATTAGTTGGCGCTGGCGCGGCCTTAATCAACGGCTTCACGCTGAAGTGTGAATTGATAAAACGGTTCCAATTCATTAGCAGATCGACGACGCCATCGAGCTGTTGGGAACTATGACCGGGGAACAGTGCCTGATCGACCGGCTTATCGTAGGGAATATTTACCGGCATGCCGGTATAGGGCAAGGTCCGCTTGGGGTTGGCAAGCCAGCGATGAACATAATCGGGACGCAGGCGGCTGTTCACCCGATCCAGTTGTGGTGCCAACGCCCTCACGCTGCCCGCCGGAACAAAGTCTCCCACTAGATGGCACTTCACGCAGAAGTTGTTATCCGTGACGATTTTCAGCGCATCGTCGAGCAACTTCGGATGCGAAAGCTGCGCTTCGCTCAAATAGTCGTCGCTGGTGCGGGCGTCAAATTCATACGGCGCCGGCGCATCGTCGCGTGCGGCGAAGTAATCGACCAGCGCCGTCGCATCCGCCGAACTCAGGTTGAACTTCGGCATCCGCAGCACGGCTGACGGGCGAATCATGAACGGATCCAGTAGGAAATTATGCAGCCAGTTCGTTTGCACCTTGCGGCCTTCTCCGACGAGTGGCGGAGGGAGCCAGCCCCAAGCTTCGTCGGGCTTAGCGTTCGGATTGACTTTGAGTTCACTGGCCACCACCGCCGGAAAAATCCACCGCCCCAAATCGCCGCCGCGACCAGGATACTTGGTAACGCGGTCGATCGGCACGCGTGGATTCTTGCCGCCCACCAGCCAAGGCTTGCCTTCGATCAGCGCATTTTCCCAGAGGACGAATGGATTGGCGACTGTGCCGCCTGGGAATTTTTCGCCTTCCTCATCTTCATCATACGTAATCGGCTGCCCCTTGGCATCGACGGCGGGGTGGCCATACAGCCGAGCATGGAACAGCCCGCGGCGGTCGGATTTGAGGGAATCGTCGATTTCTTGTTGCGTAAAGTGTGGTAGCAAGAACGAATAATCGTCGGGCACGGTTGCCGATCCCAAACCACCTGCCTTGAACGCGACATCCCATGTTTCAAAATCAAGCTGGTGGCAGCCGGCGCAGTTGAATTTTTCGAGCACTTTGGTCCCTTCGACGACTGCCTTTTCGCGCGGATCGTTCGAGTAGGAAGCGAGGTACTGCGGCGCGGGAGGTTCGGAGACCAAGCCCAACACGAAGGTCATCACCGCCTCGATTTCATCCTCGGTGAAGCGGAACTGTGGCATCCGCAGCCGTTCGTTGTAGGTCTTGGTTTCGGTCTTCTTGAAATCATAACTGCGCGGCTCGCGCAGCTTTTGCCAGAGAAAGCCCTCACGCTCGTGGCCGAGCAGCTTCTCCATCAGCCAGCCTTCGTTGGGCGGAAGCTGCTCGATCTCGAACTGCGCATGATCGGCCTCGATTCCAGCGTGGACCACCGAACGACTTGGGTCGGCGCTACCGTCGCCGTGATCTTCATGCTCGCGGTGGCCGGAGCCATTGTGCGCCGCCTTGCCGGGCCAAGCATGGTGTGTAATGTAGGTGCCAATTTGCTCGAAGGCCAACTTCGACGGCTCTTTACGACCCCAATCGGCAAGCGCTGTGCCGATGGGCTTGGCGTCTTCATAGCCTGGGATGTCGTGGCAGCCGTAGCAACCGTATTTGCTGATTGTGCGCCGACCGACGTATAACAACATTCGGTCGATTTGTGCTTGCTCGCCCGACGCATCGCCGTTCTGGACGAGTGCCGCTTCATCTCCGCTGATCCCTGTGGCACGGTCACGTGGAATGCCTTCTTTCAGATATTTCTCGGCGCGCTCGGCAGGGAATTTGTCTTTCAGGTGTAAGAATGCTAGATCGTACAGGGCGGCGCGTTCTGCATTCGTCCATTGAGCTTCCGGCAGCACTCCCGTCGGCTGCCAATTTTCGGTCGATTGCATCAAATAGGCTGTGGCGTCGGCGGCCGGATCGCTCACTTGGCCATCGGGTTGTTTGATTGGGGTGAGCATCACGTTCGGCATGACCGTGCGAGCATGGTAGCGATTCGGCTCGCGCACCCAACTATAAAGCCACTTCGCGCCGTAAGGCTCGAGTTTCAACTTTGCGCCGATCCGCGACAAATTCGGGCCGTGGGTTGCCTTGGCTTGTGGAAAATCGTCGTGCTGATGGCACGCCAGGCAGCCGCGAGTTTCAAACACTTCTTTGCCGCGTTCGATCGATGGCGGCAAACTGACGCCCGCAAACGGCTCGAGGTACTCAAACGGTTGACTGGATTTGAGCAGGAAGTTGGTGATCGCGCGGATTTCAATCGGCTCATACTTTTCGGATTCTTTCTGCCCTTCGCTGGCGACCGGCCCGCTGTGACCTTCTTCGTCAGTCCTTTCCTCTGGTACAAGATGATTCCACAGTCCGAAAAATTGCGGCATCTTCGTGTCGGGACGGAAGTCGCGCGGATTGCGGATCCACGAATAGAGCCACTGGTAGCCAATCTTACTCTTCACATATCGCAAGCTTGGGCCGACCTTGCGAAACGTGCCAGGTGTTTCGATGTCTTTGATCGCCCCCTCGAGCCGCTGCGTGTTCGCGGAGAGCTTGGGCTGATCGGATTTGGCGTCGGCAACGAGATACTCGTGCAGGCGCTGGCGGCTCTCGTTATCGGACGGCTTTGAAATCAGCGTTTCGACCCATCCTTTCACTTGATCATCGAGTCGCGAATAGCCGCTGTCGGCTTTGATTTGCTGCGCCACGGCAAAGAAGGTCGGCTCGGAGCGAAGATCGGGGCCAATTCGCTTGTTCGCCCCAGCATAGCCGTTGATTTCGTGGCAGCCAAAGCAGCCGAATTCGCGAATCAACTCGTAGCCCTTCACGACCTTCGGAGCCGGCGGTTCGGGAAACTTGGCGCTCGGCTCCAAATCAACGACCTCATGATGGCACTTCAGGCAGCTCGACTCCGCGAACATCTCGGGCATCATCGGAAAAATCCAATGATGGTTATTGAACCAACCATACTCGCGCGACCATTCGATCGCCTGCCGCGGCGAGTTCGGCGTATGCGAAGCCCATTCAAAACTGGTGGCGCTTCCCTGGCCTTGATGACAGATCGTGCAGCCGAATTTACCCATCGGATGCGGGCTTAATGAGCCGACGAACAGATCGAGCTTCGGATGAGAACAATAGGGCTGCGGTAAGCCGCGGCGAACGGCGAGTTCGAGCGGTTTGCCCCACTTGGCGTGATAGAGCAGATAATCGAGCACATCGATCAGCGTACCCACGGGGGCATTATTAATCCGCAACACAGTATCGCCGCTCATGAGGCCCGCTTGTGCGGCAAGCTTTTCTGGATAAACGGCGCTAACCGTTACATCGGTGTCCTTCAGCAAGCCGTGTTCGGCAAAGCGCAGTCCGTAGACATCCTCCACTTTGGCCAACGCCGACTGGATGGAATGTTCGTGATCGTCCTCGGCCGCCTCAGGCGGCTTGACGGGCGTTGGCAGCGACACGCTCGCTTCGCTCGCTTCGGCAAAAGCTGGCTTCGTGGCGGACCCGGCTTGCGTCTTGTCAATGCTTTGATGGCAGGTGATGCAGCGATCGAACCGAGCGACGTCGCGAAAATTATTGTTCAGCGTCAGATTCGGAAGCCAGATTTGATCGGGCTTCAGAGGGCTGCCGAAAGCGTCGATGATCGGCAATTCCAGTGCTTTCTTCCAGTCATTGGCACGTTCCCAACTGGCGCTGCGTAGTTGATCGATCTTGCCTTGATGCTCTTTGAGCGCCTTGGCGGCTTGATCGCTTTCGGCAGTGATTTCCTTGAACGCAGCTTCCAAACCCTCGCGATGCGATTTTTCGTCTTGCAAGATTATCGTTAAACCGGCGACTTCGTTGCGAACTTGATCGAACGCTCCTTGAAGCGCCGCCGTGCGTTCCTCCGACTCGCCATTACCAACGGCTAAACTATAGTCGGCCGATGCCTTATCGAGAGCGGCGCGGCGAAATTTCAAATTGCGGGCGGCCGCATCTTCGCGAAACCTTACCCGCTTGATCAGGTCTTGCATGCGGTTAAACAGGTCGATGCGGGCCGTGCGCCGCTCCTCTTCGTCGGTATAACCAGCGAGAGTTTCGATATCGATTTCGATGTCTTCGGCGGCCGATCGGTCGGCCTCGACTTGTTTCGCTTCGGCGACGAATTGATCCAGCAACTTGCGACCATCGTCCGAGAGCGCTGCGCCTCCGATGGCGTCAAGCTTTTCCTGCAACATTCGCTCGGTGTCGTAGAACTCTTGCGTATCCTGCTCGTCGATGCGTGCGTTTGCGCTCCAGACGTCAAAGCGGCGAGTATCGCGTTGAATGCTTTTCCACGAGCGGTTGTGGTCTGCGGCCAGCATCCAGATCGTCGACAGCAACAGCACCACGCTTGACACGCCAAAGATGACGTGGACCGTTTTCAAGTTGCGCCAAGTGGATTCGGTGGCAGGCACGGCAGAAGGGGTTAGAGGTTAGAGGCTAGTCGTTCGTTCCACGTTGCTAATTCTCGGCAATTGCAATTCGTCGTCGACCACTAAAAGTTCAGGAAGTATTCTGGGATCGCGATAATATATTTCAAATTGAATGTCCACCGCAGCACCATCTTGATCGGCAACGACATCATGAACAGCAGCAGGTTCGCGAGCAGCATGTAGCGGAAGAAACCCATTTTGACAAAAAACTTGCGAAACAACGTCACCGCCATCAGCGGCGGCAAGATAATAAAGTAGGCGGCAGTGAGCAAGAGTCCCGGCAATTCGCGGAGCGCGATGTACGGCAATTGGTCGAACCATTGCGATCCCGAAGGCGCCTTCGGCAGCGAGCGATGCAGCAAGTCGTTCCAAAACATTTGCGATAGATCGACGTTGTTTAGCACGTCGACCTTGTGCGCATCCCACTGTTCAAACGGCCCGAAGATATTCCAGTTTGGCCCGCGCAAAAATGTGCCGAGAATAATCAGCGTCACCCACAGTTCTAAGAAGCCGAATTGGAAGACCAGATAGCTGAATTTCCGCTGGTTGATCGTGTAGTAACCGTTGCCCTGCTTGTTGAAATCGAGATACGGAATTGCCATCAAGCCAAAGATAATTAAGCTGGGCAGGACGACTCCGGCGTACCAAGGGTCGTAATAAACGAGCATTTCTTGCAGACCGAGGAAGTACCACGGAGCTTTCGAAGGATTCGGAGTTTTTACGCTGCTGGCCGGCTCTTCCAACGGGGCCTTGAGGGCAATGGCCCAGACAAGCAATAGCGCGGTGAGCGCGACCATGCAGATCAGCTCGATGTAAACCAGATCGGGCCAGACCAGAACCTTTTCGTCATCGAGTTTCTCCAGCGACACTTCGCCGCGGGCGGCACGATCGTCGTTCAATACGGCCCGATAGGTGGCCAGCCAGGTGAAGTAGCCCAGCAAGAAAACCATCGCCACGATTGGCACATTATCCGGCTTGGTGACAATGGCGGCAAAGTTGGGATCGACAATCGATAATCCCATCAACAGCAATGTTGCATTCAGCAGCGTCCAGGCCACCATTGGCTGCACAAAGAACCGCCGAAACACAAAAAACACCACGAGCAATGCAGTAGTGCCGAGCGTGTACACCGTCGGGCTAGTCGCCTGATTGACCTGGTGCTTTATCCAATCCGATAGCTGGGGCGTCAGGCTGGCGTCGCCGCTCATGGCAAATGCCGCCATGATGACAAATAGCACCGCCACGCCAGCCCAGCCGATTCCACCGCGGGCATCGCCTTTTTTCTGCCATCGATAGAACGCCATGATGGCATTCATGAAGGCCAGGCAAATATAATAGCCGCCCAGGAAGCCAGAGACACTTTCCAGATGGTGCTCTAGGCTTACGCCAGCCGAAGCAAAAATGGGAATAAAACTCATGGCAGCCTACGAGCGATGAGCAATGAACAAACTGAAAAATACAAATCGAAAAATCGACGAACAAACTAATATGGCCGGTCCCCGGCCTCCAGCCTCCAAGCGTTGCTTACAACGGCCCGCTGATTCCACCATCTTTTCGTACGCGCCAAAAGTGAATCGCGAGCAAGAACGCGACGACCAGCGGAATCGCGATGCAGTGCAACACGTAAAACCGATTCAGTGTTTCTTCTCCCACAAAGCGCGCACCGAGCAACCCGAAGCGCGCATCGGAAGCGTTGGTGATCATGTCTTGTCCACCAATAGTCAAAATGCCTTGCAGCGGCCCTTCATGCCCCAACAGCGGCGTGGCTCGAGCCATGTTGGAGCCTACCGTAATGGCCCAAATCGCCAATTGATCCCATGGCAGCAAATAGCCCGTGAACGACAATAGCAGTGTCAGCAGCAGCAAGATCACTCCGATGACCCAATTAAACTCTCGTGGCGGCTTGTAGCTACCCGTCAGGAACACGCGGTACATGTGCAACCAGACGGTAATCACCATCGCGTGCGCACCCCAGCGGTGCAATTCGCGCATGATGCCAAGGCTGACCACGTCGCGCAGCGCGGTAATATCGTTGTACGCCCATTCCAGCGTTGGGCGGTAATAAAACATCAGCAGGATGCCGGTCACGGTTTCAGCCAGAAACAGAAAAAACGTGACCCCTCCCATGCACCAGGTGTAGCTGAGTGCGATCCCTTGCTTCTTGATCGAGACGGGGTGCAAATGCAGGAAGAAATTCGTCAATATCACCACCATCCGATTACGCCGATCGAGCGGCATCGGATGCCGGAAAATGCTCTTCCAAATCTGACTATTTCGGACGGTATCGCCGAGGGACATGCGAAAGGAGCCAGTGGCTAGGGATTAGGGGTTAGGGGTTACGGACTGAAATTCAACGTTAAATGCCGGGGAGCAATCTTCATTGCGATCTCTGCCTCTTGTGTCTTACTACTAAACCGGCACAAACGACGCCGGGTCAGTCCACTGCCCGAGTTCTTCCTGAAACGTCTTACTCTTATCGATTTCCAACTGCCCATCGTCGCCGATGTGGATGGAGTATCGCTCCAGCGGGCGCGGTGCCGGGCCTTCAAAATTGATTCCGTCTTTATAAAAACCGCTGCCGTGGCAGGGGCACTTGAATTTCTGTTCACCTTCGAGCCAGTTTGGAGTACATCCGAGGTGGGTGCAGACCGTTCGCAAGGCGTAAATCTGTTGCTGGCCGTTGTATTCGCCATTGACGACCCACACGCCGTTGGTTGCCACAAACTTCGTCTCAACCTGCCCCGGCGCAAAATTGTCTTTGAAGCCGACTTTGAAACGGCTCGGAGGCTCAGTAAGAATATTCGGAAACATGAACCGTGCGGTCGCTAACGCCCACAGGCCGTTCGTCAGAGCGAGCGCAGTCATGCCAACCGCAAGCGCTGAACCAAACAACAAGCCAAAAAATCCGCGGCGACCTTCTTCATTTCCCTTCGATTGCGGAGCAGGCTTCGCATAAGCCGGCTTCACGGGCATGGGTGGCGCAGTCGCCTTTTCTTTTGCCGGCGCTTTCGGTGCGGCCTTGACCTGCGTTGCGGCTTCCGCCTTCGTGATCGGACCTGGCTTTGCACCTTTTCGAGCGGCTAGCAAAATGCTTGCCGTGTCTTTCGCCGCTGCGGCCGGCTTGGCTGCCGCAGGTTTTGCGGCACCAGGTTTCGCGGCGGCTTTGTCCACAACGGGTTTCGCCGCCGCCTTCGGTGCAGGCTTTTCTGTTGGCGCTTTTGCAGCAGGAGCTGCCCCTTTTCCACCGGCCCGCGCCATCGCCAATATGTCTTTTACATTGGGGCGTGCGCCTCCGGCGACGGGTTTCGGCTTCTCAACGGGCGCGGATGGCTCAACTGTTTCGCTTCCGTTGTCGTTTCCAACAGCAGATTCAACCGTTACCGCTTTTTCCGCAGGCGCTGCGACTGGCTTCGCTTCAGGCGCAGCACCGCTTTTGTTGTCTGTCTTGCGAGCCGCCGCAAGAATATCGGCGACCGACATTTTTTTCTTTTCTGCCATACCGCGATCGAGTTTAGTTGCCTGTTAACGGCTGCGTCGCGCAATCAGGCTGCTGGGTAATCGGAGAAACTGCGAGCATACCCGGTGGCATAATCGCCTCCAAGCCGCTCGACGAATGAATTTCTTACCCAGGAGCCAACATTGTGACATTTTTCACGAAGTATCCCATGTTGTAGCTGCGCCAAGACTTTTGTCAACAGGGAAGCCGCCTAGGAGAGAAGTTCCTATACTGATTGTAGACCGGCAGCCAGGATCGGTGACATCCCTACTACTAGTGGGATTGCTGAAGTGGGCCTAGCGAGCTTTGACTGGAATCCTGCCGACGGTTTTTGCAGGGTTGATCGATATAACCTCAACGATTCATTCATTCGGCAACGTGCTAACACCGGGGCAAGCGGACCAGAAATACAACTTGCGATTTGGTAAGGTGAAACCAATTATTCACGGAGGTCTTGCAGCGTGAACATTTTGATTATCGGCAGCGGCGGTCGTGAACACGCGCTGGCTTGGAAAATCAAGCAGAGCCGCAAAGCGCGCCGCGTGTTTGTAGCGCCCGGCAACGCTGGCACGGCGATCGACGCCGAGAACGTCGATATAACGACGACAGACTTTCCAAGGTTGACGCGCTTTGCCAAAGAGAACGACGTGAATCTGACGATCGTCGGTCCCGAAGCTCCTTTGGCTGGCGGCATCGTCGACGCTTTCCAAGCTGAGAAGCTCCGAATCTTCGGGCCTACCCGAGCGGCAGCCGAACTAGAAAGCAGCAAAGTGTTCTGTAAGAATCTGCTGCGTCAAGCCGATGTGCCAACGGCGGACTACCAAGTTTTTCGCGATGGCCAGCGCGCAATCACGTATCTTACCGATCGCGAAGACGTGCCCATCGTCGTGAAGGCCGACGGGCTTGCTGCGGGCAAAGGCGTGTTTGTTTGTAAAGGTCGCGCGGAAGCGATCGATGCGGTGAATCGCATCATCAAGGAAAAAGACCTGCGTAACGCCGGCAAACAAATCATTTTGGAAGAGCGGCTAGACGGCCAAGAAGTAAGCGTGCTAGCCATCACCGATGGCCACACGATTATTACCCTGCCACCCGCGCAAGATCACAAAGCGGCGTTCGATGGCGACACCGGCCCCAACACGGGCGGCATGGGTGCCTACTGCCCCACGCCGCTGCTAACCGACGCTGACCTGCACAAGGTCGAAGAACAAGTGCTGGTACCAACGGTTCATGCGATGAAGCGATTGCGCCGTCCGTTCCGGGGAGTGCTCTACGCAGGTTTGATGATGACCAATCAAGGCCCGAAAGTGCTGGAATTCAACGTCCGCTTTGGCGATCCCGAATGTCAACCGCTGCTCATGCGATTACAAAGCGATTTGCTCGATTTGCTCGATGCGACCGTCGATGATCGGCTCGACCGAATCGAGCCGCCCAAGTGGGACGAGCGACCCTCCGTGTGCGTTGTTATGGCCAGCGCAGGCTATCCGGGCGCCTATGATCGGGGCTTCCCAATCCGCGGCCTCGACGAAGCAGCTAGGCTTTCCGATGTCAAGGTTTTTCATTCGGGCACGGCGACTAGCAATGGAAAAATTGTCACCAACGGCGGTCGCGTACTGGCAGTCACGGCGATTGGCAATACTATCCCTGCGGCAAAACTTTCAGCGTATACCGCGATCAAGCAAATCCGCTGGGAAGGTGCCTGGTGTCGCAAGGACATTTCGGACAAAGCGCTGCGATATGGATTGTAGTCGCGCGGCAGCCATTTATTGCCGCAGCGCCTGCGAGAGCCGGCCTGGGATGATATGGGTTTGACAGTGCGACGGGCAGGGGTTATTCCGGTATTGTTCCGCACGAATTTGGACGAGGGCTTATCGGCGCAGGCTGGGCAGTGAAGTCGCGAGGTTCGCCTGACCATGGATGGTCGCTACATTTCCGAGCCGAGTCTGGTAGGAATTGGTTGCAATGGCCCCACATCTTGACGCGCGCACCTGGAGGTTCGGAATTGCTTCAGTGGCGGCCTCACAAAGAAATATCCTGTGATGAGAACGTCTAATTCCTTCTTTAGAGCAAATCCCTTGACGGATGGTGCCAGTCGTAAACGATTGTATCGCGACAAATTGCGGCCATTTGCACGACTTGATTTAGTTCAATAAATTCGTCGATCGCGTGGGCTTGGTCGATACTGCCAGGGCCGAGAACTAGTGCTGGAATCTTTTTCGGCATCCAGCCGGCATCGCTGCCGTATGGCGCGCCCGTCGGTGCAACCGGGCGGTGCAAGATCCGTTGGCAAATCGCGGCAATGCGCCGGACAAATGGATCGTCGGCTGCGGTGCTTAATGCCGGTGCAAAGCATTGAAAATCGCCGTGCTCGAGCGATAGCCCCGAGGCCGCCAGACGTTCGAACAAATCATCGATGGCCCGCTGAGGGTCCATGCCAGGGACGATGCGAAAGTCGACCGCCATTGTGCAGCGGTCTGGGACCATGTTTCGCGTCCGCCCTCCTTCGATCATCGTTACCGTTAGAGAGGGTCCGCTGACCAATGGATTGGTGTGCATCGCCCGCAACTCCTGCTGGTGCTTGGCGAGTAGCTCAATTACGTGCATTGCATCGAGAATCGCGCTACGTCCCAGTTCCGCCCGAGAAGTGTGAGCACTACGGCCAAGCACGGTAATGTCCCAACGAATCGTCCCTTTGTGCTGAATCACCGGCACTAGCTCGGTCGGCTCACCAAAGATGGCGCGGCCGATTGGTAAGTTCTGGCTTGCGAGAAATTGCCGGATTCCACATTGAGCGTACTCTTCATCGCCTGCAGCCAATAGCCAAACGCACTGCGGTGGAACATTTCCCGATTCCAACAGGCTTAAGAGCGCCAACACCATTCCTACGAGCGAACCTTTGTCGTCGCAAGCGCCGCGGCCGAAAATTTGCCCGCCGGCGACACGCGGCTTCAATGCCTGCTCCAGCCAGTCGTCTGCCGGAACGGTATCGATATGAGATTCGAGCAAGGTGCCTGGCAAATCGGTTTGGCCGTCAACCGTAATCAGTAGGCTTTCGTGCAATGGGCTGCATGGTAGCCGCTGCAACTGAACTCCATACGGAGCAAATAATTGCTCCAAATATTCGATCACGGGTCGTTCGATCGGCAGCGCACCTCGAAAAGGCTTTCCCATCGGATTCACGGTGGGCAGCGCAATCAAATCGCACAGCAATTCTCGGGCGCGAATCTCAAGAGAATCGATCATGCAAAAAATACTTGGGTTGCGGTTCGCTCCAGCAGCCACGCCCGATCGTCGGCGCTGAGAAAATCAAGCTGGTTGCGAACAAATTCGAGCGATGCCCGATACGTGTTCGGAAGCGTCAATTGAAAGGGGCTATCGCTTCCCCACATGAGCCGCCGCGCCCCGTAAGCGTCGACCAGATGTCGAATCATCGGTTTGAGATCGTCGTAGGGCGGCCGCTGCTCTCCGATATCGTAAAACGCCGAGGTTTTGACGAAGACGTGGGGAAACTGGGCTAAATCACACAGCGCATGGATGTCTCCTGCGCGAAACGTGCCATCGCTGCCGATTCCTGCAAAATGATCGACGACGACGGTAGTTTCAGAATATCGCTCGCACATCTGTGACACTGCCGGAAGCTCTGCAGGGGCGATCAATGGACAGATTGCGAGCCGTTGCTCAGCCGCACATCGCCAGAGCGATCGCATTCCTGCGTCATTGAGCCACAGATCATCGCCGTGACCCGGCGGTACGATTCTGGCTCCCCGAATCCCCAGCGTCTTGAGCCGGCACAACTCTGTCGCCGGATCCGGCCCCCGATGGTCGATCTGCGCCACTCCGGAAAACACGCCGGGAAAGCGCTCGATTGTGTCCAAGAGATAGGAATTATCGTAGCCGTAGAAATCCATCTGGATTAGTACTGTGCGCTGTACTCCGAGCGGCGCTGCAATGGCCAGATACTCATCGGGAGTAAAACTTGGCGGCTGCATTCGGCTGCTGGAATAGCCGGCCGCAAGTGGGTAAGTGGCCAAGTCACCGGTCCAGACATGGACGTGACCGTCGATGGCGGGCAGATCAGCACTCATGCAGGGCCTCTCGGAGTGCAGCAAGGAACCGATCGAGATCAGATTGTGTGTTATATCCATGCAGCGACACTCGGAGGCGGCCTGCATGATGCATTACGTGAATGTTTCGGGCATGGAGATGCTCGTAGATCCGTGCGGCCTGCGGATGCCGAAAGGCTATGATGCCCGCAATTGCTCCGAATTCATCAGGCGTCAGGAGTTCGACTGGGAGCGTCTTAATCGCGTCAAAACACTGACGCACCAATGGATCGGCGTGGGCTTCAATGGCCGCGATGCCAACGGATTGTAGGTATTCGAGCGCTGTGGCAATCGCGTAGGTCGCAGGATAGTTTGGCATCCCGACGCAGAAGCTTGCTGCACCCGACTTGGGAGTAGTTCGCTCAAAGCGATCTGCCCCGAAGGCATCTTGTCGATTAAACCAGCCGCCAGCCGGGACAGTCCATTGCTCGGCCCGCGCATGTGGCACGCCTACTAGCCCGCCACCGTGGCTCGCCAAAATCCACTTGTGGGTTGAGCTGACGATTAAATCAACGTCGCGCAAATCCAAAGTGATCCGTCCCAGTGCTTGCGTTACATCGAGCGCAATCAAAGCGTCCGAATGACGACGAACCGTGGCAATTGTTTCCTCCAGAGGGAGGCGAAAGCCGTTATAAAAGCTGACCAGCGACGTCGAGACCAATCGCGTTCTCGATGAAAGAAGTGCTTTCAAATCACTCGTCCGCAGAGCGCCCTGGTGTGATTTCCAGAGTTTCGCCGTGGCCGGACATGTAGATTGCAACCAGGGTGTAGCGCCGGCGGGAAAATCTAGATCGTTGATAATGACTTCGTCCCCATCGCGAAGCCGGAGGGCCAGGGCGGCGAGATTGAAAGCATCCGAAGAGCAGGAGCAGATCCCGATCTCATCGGCGGTTAATCCAAATGCCTTCGCGACTTGTTCGCGTGCCAATTGCCACTGCGCTTCATGCAAGGTGCGGCCATCCATCCCCAACAGCTTGTCGCGGCTGTACTGCGCAAGCGCCTCGCTCACCGCGCGCGGCGGAATCCCTTCGGCGGCAGTGTTCAGATAAGTCAACACCGCCAGATTGGGGAAGTCTCGCAGGCGTGATTTGGCATCCAGCATTGCAAGCTCGTGTTACTGCGCGATCATGCAAACATCGCGCTCCAATTCGCGGCGGAGTTATTTGCCCAACTTACGTGGCTGCAATTACTTGAGTTGCCGCTAAACCACGTATAGCGACCCTACTTTCACCGAATTCCGAGCAACTTGCAATCTTACTCTCTGGGGGCTTGAGCCATCTCCAGCGTCAGCCCGAGAAGGGTTGGCATGCAAGCGATACCCAAAATCGTCGGGATGATCGATATTCCATTTGGACAAACAGGATGAAGTAGGCGAGAAGTCGCGTCATCGGGGAGTAATCGTCGATAATTCGTAAGCCCAAATGAGATTTGGACTTGCCGACCCAGCCGCAGGGTCGTAAATCGTTCCTGTGAAGCCAAGGATAAGAAATTGCTTCTGATTTGCTGCAGTGCTTCGCCAAGCGGTGAAGGAATGCGCCTTCGACGAGTCCGCGCCGGATTCCCGCTCTATCATGAATGTAAGCCTGCTCTGCGTGACCGATGGAAGGGCCGATCGAGAAAAGTGCCGATTCACTTGCTGCACAGTGGTTGTACGCTGCGCGTGATTTGGCACAATGAGCAAAATGCGATTCAAAACCGTTGAGGGCTGACGAAACGTATGCAGTCTGCCGAGCATCGCGAATTTGCAACCTCCGCTGAAACGATTTTGTCGTCGCGAATAATTGTCAAGTTCCGTCCAGATATAACTACCACATATTCAAGCCGCGTCTGACGGGCAGCGATTACATCGACCTCGCTTCCCTGCAATCGCGGATTGGAATTGAAAATCAGTTTTTGTTGACCGAGCGGAATATCGCTTCAACTTGCCGCCAGCCAATTAGGAGTATTTTCATGGCACGTCCCGTTACCCTATTTACCGGCCAATGGGCCGACCTATCGATTAACGATTTGGCCCGCAAAGCGCACGAGTTTGGCTACGACGGGTTGGAACTCGCATGTTGGGGAGATCACTTCGAAGTGGATAAAGCGCTGGCAGACGCCGGTTATTGCGCGCGAAAGCGAGAGCAGCTCGAGAAGCACGACTTGCAGGTATTTGCGATCAGCAACCATCTCATCGGCCAGGCCGTGTGCGACATCATTGATGAGCGACACCAATCGCTTCTGCCGCCGCGAGTTTGGGGCGACGGCAAGCCAGACGGCATTTGGAAGCGGGCGTCCGAGGAAATGAAGAACACTGCCCGTGCCGCGCAAAAACTGGGCGTCAGCGTGGTCAACTGCTTTACCGGTTCCAGCATCTGGCATCTGTTCTATTCGTTTCCGCCGGTGCCGCCGAAGATGATTGATGACGGCTTCAAACTGTTTGCCGAGCGTTGGAACCCAATCCTCGATGTGTTTGGCGAGTGCGGTGTGCGATTCGCACTCGAAGTTCATCCCGGTGAAATCGCTTTCGACCTCCACACGGCCCAGCGAGCACTGGAAGCAATTGACCACCGTGAAGAGTTCGGGTTTAACTTCGACCCGAGTCACTTGCATTGGCAGTTCGTCGATCCGGCGGAATTCATTCGCGCGTTTCCCGACCGTATCTATCACGTTCACGTGAAGGATGCGATCACCACGCTCAACGGACGCAGCGGAATTCTCGCCAGCCATCTAGATTTCGGCAATCCGCTGCGTGGTTGGGACTTTCGCTCGCCGGGGCGCGGCAGCGTGAACTTCGAGGAGGTGATTCGTGCCTTGAACCATGCCGGCTACAGCGGCCCGCTGTCGGTGGAGTGGGAAGATTGCGGCATGGAACGCGAACACGGAGCCCGCGAGGCGTGCGAGTTTGTCAAAAAACTCGATTTTGCACCCAGCCCGACACAATTCGACGCGGTGTTTGCAAAGAAGTGAATCAGCCCGTAGATCCCGAGAATCGAGCGTGAAACAGCCGGACGAATTCGTACGGCTTTTCGGGTATGGATTGATTTGCCGCGCTCGCGCTACCGCCGGTTGCAACGTGCCGATCGATCCTCCAAAATAGCGGCGCAGATTTCAGAATCCCTAGCCTCTAGGAGTCTGTCCGCTTACCTCCAATTGGCCTGGAAAATAACGTGCGGATGCGCTAGCTTGGCGGTTTGTCACGTTGCATTTTCATTTGGGGTGGGGGGAGTGGTCAGGAATGGCTCGCAAGTTT
>JADZDJ010000121.1 GCA_020851115.1 Pirellulales bacterium | reverse complement strand
GTGGGTCGATGAGCCGAATGGAGTCGAGTTCGGTGACCAGGCGTCGGCGAAGGTCGGAGGACATGATGGAGTTGGAAATGGGGAGTTGGGAATGGGGAATTAGCGTTGGCGGCAACGCCGAACTATTTGGATCAGTGCTGCCTTGCGGGGAAGGCGCGGTCACATGGATTGCACTGTGTGATGTCCTTGCAAGTCAATATTGCAGACAAACCCTCCACCTGCCCCTCCCTAAAAGGGAGGGAGATAGTTTTATTGTCGGTAACCTTCGTGGCAGTCGGTGCAGGATGTGGTGGCCTTCGTAAGCGCGGCGCGGGCATGATCGTAGTTGTCGAGGTCGATCGCAGCGGCGAGGTCGAGGCCACTTTGCTTAAGCTCACGAGCGTAATTGGTGTAGGTATCATCATCCCAGAACTCATAGCCCTCGCGAGTAATGACGTCGGCGAGTGTGGCCATGAGTTGGGACTCGTGCTTCATGTCGTCGCGGTGCGCGGTGAAGTCTTGCTTGCTGACGAGCCATTTGGCGAGTCGATCCTTTTGGGCAATTTCAAGTCGTTGCATGAGCGGCGAGCGATCGGCGACTTGCGGCCAATCGACTTTTCCCGCTGTGCCGCTGGTGGCGGGTCGGTTGCCGGCAATTAGGTCGGCAAGATCCTGCTTTCGCTGCGTGGCTTCTTGGAACGATTGGTCGGTGCCAACTTTGCAGTTGTGGCCAGCCCTGGCGAAAGAATCGCGCAGCACGGCGGCGGAGTCTTTCCAGCGGACGTCGCCATCGAACTCGGCCGCTACCGCGAAGAGCGTGGCGACCAAACTGAAATCACGACGGCATTCTTTGTAACTGCCGGCTTTGAACGGGGCAGGCGTCGTGACGGTCTTGGAAATGTCTTGGGCCAGTCGCTTGATTTCGGTTTCGATTGTTTCGGCGTCGATGAGCTTCGACCAGCCTCCGCCTTTGACCGATGATGTGTTCTCGTCACTCGATGCAGTTGGAGTATCTGACTTTACGGGAGCAGCTTGCGTGTAATCCGGTCGGGGGCCGACGAGCTTCTCGCGTGCATCGGGGAAAAACGTGTCGAGCACGTCGGCGGGCCATTTGGGTGGTCGGGCACGTTTCCGCGGTGTGGCCGGCTTCGCAGGCGACCGCTTTATCGCCGCGGAATTGAGGTTGGGGACAGCGTGGCGGTCTGGTCCAGTTTGAGCCGCGGGGGTTGTTTCTGCCGCAAGATATCCGCGAAGAAGCAGCACTGCTGAGCAAGTCAGCAGTGGCACCCGAGCGAATGCTAAGAACCTTCGAACCACAATTCACTCTCCATTCCGGCCGTGACATGCAATTATCTTCGACGCACGGACTGCCAGCAACCAGCCAGATCAGGCTTCAGCCTGACAGTCCATCCGTTGCCATACGTCAGGTTTCAGCCGGACCGACGACCTACCGCGCGACGGGAGTGTGTGATAGGTTAGCCGGCATGAGTATCAATCAATTACAGACGACGTTCGAGTTGGTCGGGAAGGCTGTCGCAGATGGCAAATTAACGGAGTCGGCGGCGGCCAATTTGAAGGCATGGCTGACTGAGCCGCGGTACGCCGAATACGCAGCAGAGGTGGCCGCGCATGTGGCTAATGGCAAGTGGCAAACGCTGGATGATGTGTTCTGGACGGTGATTCCGTTTGGCACGGGCGGCCGCCGCGGCAAAATGTACCCGATCGGGTCAAACGCAATCAACGACCGCACAATCGGCGAAAGCGCGCAAGGTTTGGCGGACTACGTGAAGGAGACACTGGGGGCGGGGGCGGCCCTTTCATGTGCGATTGGCTACGACACGCGGCATAAGTCGGATGACTTCGCTCGGCTGTGCGCCGAGATCATGACGGCGGCCGGCTTCACGGTGTACTTCTTGGGACAATATCGCTCGACGCCCGAACTTTCGTTCACGGTACGCGAGAAGAAGTGTTCATGCGGCATTATGGTGACGGCCAGCCATAATCCGCCGAGCGACAATGCGGTGAAAGTGTATTGGTCGACGGGCGGCCAAATTTTGCCACCGCACGACAAGGGCATCATCCAGCGCGTGATGAACACGCAAGAGATTCGCCGGGCGAACTTCGATAAGATGTTGGCCGCGGGCAAGATCATCGTGTGCCAGGATGAAATGGACACCAAGTTCCAGCAGGCGGTCCTAACACAGGCAACGCCGGGACCACGCGATCTCAAGGTGGTCTACTCACCGCTCCACGGTGTGGGGGCGACATGCGTCGTGCCGGTGCTGGCGGCGGACGGATTCAAGTCGGTCGAGTTGTTCGGCCCGCACGCGAAGCCGGACGGCGATTTTCCGAATGTGCCGGGGCATGTGGCGAACCCCGAAAATCCGTCGGTGTTCGATGCGATTATCAAGCGGGCACGCGAAGCAGGCGCCGACGTGGCACTCGCGACGGATCCCGATTGCGATCGCATCGGGTGCGCGGCCCCGACGAAATACAAAAGTGATCACCCTTGGCACGCATTTACAGGCAACCAGATTTGTGCGCTTTTGGCCGATTATGTATTGGAGACTCGCCGTAATAATGGCCGAATCTCACCGCAGCATTTCATCGTGCAAACGTTGGTGACGACGCAGATGGTGCGACGCATCGGCGATAGCTATGGCGTGCGCACGATCGGCGACTTGCTCGTGGGCTTCAAGTGGATTGCCCAAGCGATCGACCAATTTGGAGCGGAGTTTTTCATCTACGGCACCGAGGAGTCGCACGGTTACATGGCGGGCAGCTATGTGCGCGATAAGGACGGCGCGGTAGCGTCGATGCTGCTGTGCGAACTGGCGGCCACACTAAAGGCTGCCGGCCAGA
This sequence comes from Pirellulales bacterium, assembly GCA_020851115.1. Lineage (GTDB taxonomy): Bacteria > Planctomycetota > Planctomycetia > Pirellulales > JADZDJ01 > JADZDJ01. The sequence continues at coordinate 3,174 of JADZDJ010000121.1, read as the reverse complement.
CGTTGTGCGAGAAGTTGGACGCGCTTTATTGGCAGCACGGCGTGCACGTGGAGCGAACGATTTCGGTGCATATGCCCGGTAGCGAAGGAATGACGCGGATGAAAGAAGTGATGGCTGCATTCCGCTCGGGCCCGCCGACGGAGATTGGCGGCGATCAGGTCGCGCAGGTGCGCGACTACGAACAGCAGAATGTGTGTCGGCGAGTCGCGGCCACGTTGGCGCCAGCGGCGTTACAGGATACCGCGACTGCGATCTGGGGTCCGGGGGCGCCACTTGGCGGGCCGAAGGGCGATTTGGTGTTTCTTGATCTGGCGACGGAGGGCAATTATGTGGCGTGTCGACCGAGCGGCACCGAGCCCAAGATCAAATTCTACATGTTCACATTCACGCCGCCGGAACAACTTTCGAATCTCGAACTCGCCAAGCAACAACTCAACGAGCGGCTCGATCGCATGGAAGCGGACCTGCGTCGATTCGCGGGTGTATGAAACGAATCCATGTTCGCATTGCAAATTCGAGATGGACTTCCCTTTAGCCGAAGGCCATGAGGCGGGCAATCATGGCGCGGGTGCACGTGCCGAACCGGCGCCCACGTACTTCGGCGCCACCATCTCGATACCATTATTCGTCACTTGGTTCGCGTTCGATTTGGGGACGTACCGTGGCGGCTCAGCTGTCACGTGTCGGCGCCGACTACTGCTGTTGCCTCACAGTGACGCCATCATCGGTGACATTGACAATTCGAAGGCCGTTGTCCAATTTGTCTCCGGGGCGAATGATGCGCGAGTCGACAATCGCGGCTGTGCCAGCAGCGTCGTGATAGAGTGCCTGTACCCTATCATTTGGAACAGTGTTTGTTTGCCCGCTTCTTGTTGACGACTCACCTGACTCGGTGGAGTGGAGACCAGTGCTTTGCACGGCGATCGGTTGGCCCAAGGCGGTCGCGGTGTTGGCATCGGTTGAGGTCCACGGGCCAAAGGGGTTTTTGGCAACGATCTTATCCAGTTCGAGTTTTGGCCAACGTTTGGCTTCTGTCTTGGGTGTTGCGTTGGCAGAAATTCCTGAGGGACTAATCAGTGGAACTCGCGAAGTTCGTAGCGGCGGCGGGGTTGCCGGCGGTGATACACTGGAACTGAGAAAGTTCCGATACATCATAACTGCGAGAACCAGGACGAGAATCGGCATGGCCATCAGCTTGTGGCGTCGCCAAGGGTCTGCTGGTTTTGACATCGCGTGATTCATCGTTCACTCCCAGCGGCGATGAGCGTTGAGCGAATGTGGGCCGGATTCACAACTCGAACGGTCAGTTCCAACGTGCACGGTCCATCGTCTTGTTGAGGAGCGGCGATCGAACACTGAGTTACTGCGCACAGTTCCTTGGTGGAGGAAAGGCCATTGAGAAATCGGCAAATTCCAGAGTAGCTCGCAGTCGCCGAAATCTGGGCCTCCCAACCGTTCATTGACGGCTGCCCAGGCGAATAGCTCTTGATCGATAGGTCAACGGTGTTTGCTAATTTCGAGAGTTCTGCGAGAAGCTCGGCGTCATTAGGTGGGACTGCGTTCGCACTACTGCGACTGTCCTTGGCGTGGTGAAGCGACTGAATGTCTCTTGCCAGCTGCTCGTGCTTGGCACGAATAGCTCGATCCTTGCTGACCAGGTCCGCGACTGCTCGCAAATCTTCGTGCAGGCATAATTGCCGGGTGTGTAGCAAGGCGATGGCTTTCCAGCCTGCGCCAGCGACGAGCACCACGGCAGCGAGACCAGCAGCGTGGACGAGCAAGTGCCTTTTCAGCGATGATTGCCGTACTGTTGATGCCATGGCATTCACTTCGATATCTAGAAACTGCATTCAATTTTGAATTGTCGGAAGTGATCTGAGCCGGTCGAAATTTCGCTCGAACCTTTGAGACTCACCTCCGAAAGTGCCCCCGATTGTCGAAGCAATGCGACGAACCGAGAAATCGTGTCGGAGTCGTCGGCCATGCCATCGAGCGTCACCGAGCCTTTCGCGGCATCGGAGGTTGACGTTACGCTGCTGGGAGCCGCCGAATTGCCGGCAGGAGTGGCGGCGGCATCTCGCGCCGTTGGAAGCCGGATCAACAGATGTTGCAGTCGTGACTTTCCGGCAGCCTTATCCATGCTTTGCGCAACGATTCCGACCAACGTCAATGCACGCTTGTCGTTCCGTAGGTGATCGACAGCATCTTTTTCTGCTTGAGCTGCAGCCACCTCTCGCTCCCACTGGCCAATTTCCGTATTCATTTGCCGCAGACCAGGGTGCTTGATTGATTGCTCCGTCGCTTGACGTGTGAGCATGAAGACTTTTGCCAAGCTCCTGCCGCAGTACGACCCGCCGCATGCTGTTAGTACGGTGAGAATCCACGCCCACGCTCGCATCTGGCGTCGCAATGTTTTCCGCGCAATGAAGTCCGAGGGCATCAAATTGATGTGCATGATTACGCCTCCCAAGCCAAAGCGGACAGGGCCGCCGCGACCGCAAACAGCGAGTCGTCCTGATTTGTCATGTCGGGATGAGCGGTTGGAAGTCGCCAGGCGACGACTTCAAGTTCGGTTTCATTCGCCAATTGAGTTGCCAGATGCGGAACATGGGCCCCTCCGCCGGAGAGCACGATTTGCTCGAGACCGAGCGCGGAAGGGCTTTGCCGCAGATATCCGAGTGTTCGTACAATTTCCGTCATCAATCTTGTCACGGGTTCAGAAACCAACTGATGTACCACATGCGCGGCGGCATCCGGTGGTGAACCGCTTTGGGCCGGCCCAAGACCCATTCGTCTCACGAGTTGCAGCGATTCACTTGCGGTCAACGACAAGCTGTTCTGGATCGGTTGGATAATCGCGTCCAATCCGCAGCCGCGTAAAATGCGCGTAAACACCGGGGCCCCGTGGACAACCGCCACGAAGACGGTCGATGAGTAACCAATATCGAGAATTACCTTGGGAGTCTCGGTCTGCTGAGGAGCAAACATCTGAACGGCGCGGGCTAATGCGCAGGGAACACCGTCGAGCAAGCGGCAATCGAGACCGGCATTGAACAAATTACTGGCCAACGTCAGCGAATGGTTGCGGTCGATGTCGATGACCGACAGTTGGACCATCGCGTTGTTTGTGTTTGGCGAAGTCAATGTGGGCCAGTAGTCGAAGCACCGTTCACT
>JADZDJ010000120.1 GCA_020851115.1 Pirellulales bacterium | reverse complement strand
TCTTCGGGTAGGTCATTTTTTGCTGGCTGCCTTAGTACCATTGATCATCGGTGACTCCGCTGTCTTTTGCTTCAATCTCATTTTTGCACAGGGCGGTCTGTCATTTCACGAAATCCGTCGCCGACGAAGTGGAATGCCGGTACAGCCTTGTTTCCCTGGCTAATCAGTTCAACGTTTTGATTAAGATGCGGAATTTCCATGAACCGCTGGTTGTCCTGGCAGGCAATTTGGCCGCCATCGACGATCACGGCTTGTCCGGTGATAAACGAGGCATCATCGGATAGCAGAAACGCAATCACCGATGCAACTTCCTCGGGCTGGCCATAACGCGCGATGGGGATCAACCGCGTATAGGCGGCCTTAAACAAAGGCTCGTGAATCGCAGGATCTCCCTGAGTGTCGATAACGCCCGGGCAAATAGCATTGACCCGGATCTGATAGCCGCCGAGTTCGCCAGCAGCGGTGCGTGTAAGCGCAACCACAGCAGCCTTAGCCGCGTCGTAGGCTGCCATATTGGTACTCGAGCGAAAGGCATTGCGACTTGCAACATTGATGATTGCTCCTCCTTCGTTGCGTTGCATCTCAGGAATGAGCGCTTGCATGAACACCAAAGGGGCCGTGAGATTGACCCGCAGGCTCGAGTTCCAGTCCCCCGGCGACAGTTCCACCAGCGGCGCCGCCGGCCAGACACCCGCATTACTTACGAGATAGGCGATCGGCCCATGTCGATCGAGAAGTTGTTTGACGAGTGCGGGCAGCTGCTCCGATTGCTCAAGATCGAAAGCACAAGGGACGACCAATTCCGCTGGTAACGCTCGCGTGAGCTGCTCTAGCCCGGACACCGATCGGTCGAGCGCGATCACGCGCAGGCCCTCTTCGACTAATCGCCTGACGGTGGCCGCGCCGATGCCGCTGGCACCCCCTGTGACCAAAGCCAGGCGATGCTTCAAACGGTCAAACTTCATAACAACCTCTACTCATTAGGTTAACTCATCGGCTGATATAATTCAACGACAATCTCGTCGGGATCTAGGGCGTAAGCCAATCGCGCTGCAAGTTTCCCGTCGCGCACGACGTCCACGGGCTCGCTAGTGAACGGAACGCCGCTGGCTCGAAGTCGGCGATAATCTGCATCCAAATCGTCGGTTTGCACCGCTAATGCGGTCGAGCCGAAAAAAGTCATCTTCATCTCACGGCGTTGTGGGACCGGATGCAGGTATTGAAGCAAAGCGATAATCGATTGCTCGGCGGGATCGTTCAGCAACACGACGCGCAGCCGGACATCACGCATGGCCATCACTTGGTCGTATGCCGGCAAGTTTTCTCGAAGCTTGTCATACATGACCTTCAAGCCCAGCAGGTCGCGATAGAACTGCAAAGAGCGATCCATGTCGCTAACCGTGAACGTGTGGTGGTGTACGCGAGTAATAGCCATATGATCCGCTAACGCACGATGTCGGTGAACTCTTGAAATATTTCCACGCTGATCCCATCGGGATCCAAGGCGTACACGCCGCGAGCTACTCGCTGGCCGTCACGAACGATGTCCACCGGCGGGTTGATAGAGGAATAGCCTGAAGACTTCAGTTTCGCATACAGCGCATCTATATTATCAACCTCGAAGGCGACATGGGATGAGCCGACGTAGTGGTTGCGGAGCTCTCGTTTTACGGAAGGCGGGTTAAGGTATTGAAACAGTTCCAGGAGGAATCCATTGGCTGGATGCCGTAGTAGCGCGACCAGCAGTTTCACGTTCACGTAACCCAAAATCTGGTCATACGAAGGCAGATTCGATCGTTCGGAAACACGCATTACCTCCAAGCCTAGGAAATCACGATAGAACGACAACGACTGATCTAAATTGCTAACCGTAAAGCCGTGATGATGACAAGATTTCAAGTGCATGGAGGGTTTACCGTGGCGGCTGCGCGAAGCGTGCAATCAAAGGCTGAGCGCCTCCGTTGTGCGAATTACAAAGAACTTTTTGACGGGTTGAATCACGTGCCAAGTGGTCTGCATGCCTAGTGGAAAGTGAGCGATATTGCCGGCCTTTAGGATATAGGTTTTGCCGTCCGGTTCGGTCACTGCGACTTCTCCCTCCAGCAAGTAAATAAACTCATCCCACGCAAATTGCCAGATGAATTCACCGGATGTGCAGGACCAAAAACCGCTGGAAGTTTTTCGATCCGCGCTCTGCATCACGATCACGCCACGGGCCTGGGGATCACCCTGTCGAATCCAGGATGGTTCGATCGGCATCGGAGGCCAGGGCTCTGCAGGTCGGCTGGTGGTCAAAATTGATGTTGCAACCACGTAAAGGCTTCCTAAAGCGTCACGAAGGAGCGGCACCGTACGACGTTTCCATACTCGGCGTGCCGAGGTTGAAGGCGATAATCTTAAGATCCGACATAAATTCGAGCGTGTGCCGGCCGCCGATGCGGCCGATGCCACTGCGGTTCGCGGCCAGGCCGCCGAAGGGGAGATGGTGCTCCCAAAAGTGCGTCCAATCGTTGACGATCGTCATGCCCGTATCGAGTTCTTCGGCCCAGTGCCAGGCGCGATCGACGTCGCGAGTGAAGACAGCCGAGACTAGGCCCAAATTGCAGGCGTTGATATATTGCCAAGCCTCGTCGTCGGTCTTAAACGACGCGATGGGTGCGACTGGGCCGAACGTTTCTTCTTTATTGACGAGGCTATCGATGGCATAATCGACTAGCACCGTGGGCTCGTAGAAAAATCCGGGCGAATCGGGTCGCTTGCCGCCGGCGGCGATGCGCGCGCCTTTCGCCGTGGCATCCTGCAGATGCGCGGCCACCTTATTGACCACTCCGAGATTGTTTTGCGGTCCCATAATGACTTGTTTGTCCCACGGGTCGCCCCACCGCCAGCGGCCAGCTTCTTCGACCATCGCATCGACGAAGTCACACTTCAAATTGTCGGCAACCAGGATTCGTTCACCCGCGGAGCAGACTTGGCCCGCGGCGAAAAAGCAGGCAAAGCCGACTGCAGCGGCAATTTGGCGCGGATCGGCGTCGGGCAGAATCACAATCGGCCCATTGCCGCCTAGTTCGAATAAACACGGTTTGATCCCGGCGCGGCGGGTGATGATTTCGGCCGTCTGTGGGCTGCCGGTCATGCCGACGGCGTGCGTGCCTGGATTGGCGACGAGTTCGTCGCCGACTTCGCTTCCTGGGCCAGTGACTAGATTGACGACACCGCGTGGAACGCCGGCTTCGTGAATGCATTCCATCAGCTTGCAAGCAGTGGCGGCCGCCGTGGGAGCGGGGGACCAGGTGACGGTGTTCCCCATCACCATGGCGAATGGCAAGTATTCGCCGGGGATCGCTGCAGGGAAATTCCAAGGAGTTAACGCTGTGACCACGCCCCGCGGACGCCAGAAGGTGAGCACTCGTTTTTTTGGATCAGCGCAGGGCTTGGTGTAGGCCTCAAAATATTTGGCTTGCTCCGCAGCGATTCGCCACGGGACAGACGCCTCGTCCGCTTCCATTTTGGCTTCGCCGTGGCGCGGCTTGCCGAGTTCGGTGCAGAGAATGTCGGCCAGCTCTTCTTTTTTCTGATCCAGGATGTCGGCAACCTTGATGCAATAGGCGCAGCGTTCCCAAAGCGGCACTTTGCGCCACGACTTGCGCGCCTCATTGGCTTTGGCAATGGCGCGCCTGGCGTCCTCGCGGCCGCCTTTGGCGACTTGGTCAAACGATCTGCCAAGGGCCGGATTGACAGCGTCGTAAGTTTCGCCGGAGGTGGCGTCGCACCAGCGGCCGTCGATATACATCTGGTAGGGCATGGATGGCTTGTGATGGGTGTCTGAATTTGCATTCGGGTCTCTGGCTCATCGCATCAATAATCCGCCGTCGATTTCGATGACTTGGCCGGTGATGTAGGACGCAGCCGATGGATCCAGTAGCAGTAACACCAAGGGGGCGATTTCCTCGGGGAGGCCAAATCGCCCTAGCGGTGTTGTGGCTTGGAGTCGCGCGCGTGCGTCGTCCGGCACACGGCCGGTGAGCATCGGTGTTTCGATCATTCCCGGTGCAACTGCGTTCACACGGATGCCATGGGGGCCTAGTTCTTTGGCTAGGCCACGTGTCAGGGTATGCACCGCGGCTTTGGCTGCTGCGTACGGTACTGTTCCGCCTCCGCCCCCCGTGTGACCGGCCACCGAGCCGATGTTGACGATCGCGCCGCGCTGATTTGGCATCATCCTCCGCGCCGCTTGTTGGCAGCAGAGGAAGACGCTTTTTGCGTTGACCGCGAACATGCGGTCCCAATGTGCTTCCGGGCATTCGATGATCGGCGTTTTGTCCATCCAATCGCCGGCGCAATTGACGAGCATCTCGAGACGGTTGCCGAACGCAGTTGCTAGTTCGGCAAACATCCGGTCGACTTCACTGGCAACTGAGACATCGGCTTGGAGCACTGTAGCTTGACCGCCGGCCTTTTCAATTTGATTGGTAACCTCGGCTGCGGCTGAGCGATTGTTATGGCAATTCACTCCCACGCGCGCGCCTTTGGCGCCCAGCGCCAGCGCAATCGCTCGCCCGATGCCGGAACTGGCACCGGTCACTAGTGCTACCGAATGTTTGAAGGCGTCGCTCATGTGCTGGTTGGGCTGGCGATCGATAGCTGCATTTCATTCCAAGTCCGATGGCCGACGCGCAAGACGTCGTCGTCCTCACAAGACACCAAATTGCGATCGTACGCATCGGCGGGACGATTGAGCGTTGGATTATCGACCGTGCTGTAACAGCCGATAAACGACCACCGTGGGTTGGGGCTTTTGTTCTGCGCCGACGCGTGGAGCAAGTTGCCGTGAAAAAAGAGTGCGCTGCCTGACGAAAGCTCACAGTACACGAGTTCCAATTGCTTGAGCGCTCCTTCGACACGCGCCGGATCGGCTCCGACTTGATCGGCCGCCATGCCGTGCTCGATGCGGCCGAGCCGATGCGAGCCGCGGATCACCTGCAGGCAGCCGTTCTCGCGGATGGCGCGATCAACGGCAATCAAGCAACTGGCCATGTCGGGAAACAAAAACCCTTCATTGCGGTACCAATAGCCATAGTCTTGATGCCATTCCCACGCGCCGCCGACGTAGGGCTCTTTCTGCATCATCTTGTGATGGAAATGAAAGATCGGTCTGCCCAGCAACTGCTCGAGCGGCTCGACCACCCGCGATGTGCGGCAGATAGTGCTATAGATATCGTCGCCTAGTTCATAGGAAAGCCACAACTTGCTGACGCCTCCTTGGGTGTCCTTTCGTCCGTAGCTGTCGCGGGCCATCGCTTGATCGGCCTTGGCAATTTTCAATAGCAGGTCCATCTCGGCGGGGTCGAACAGGTTTTCGATGACGAGATAACCGTCCGAGTGAAATTGTGCGACTTGGGACTCATAAAGCGTCATAAGTAATCTTCCCCAAGCCCCTTTTGGGTTTTCCTTGGATCTTTGTCGATATTCAGCGAGGCAGTTCGATCAGATGATGGATTTTGCTTGTCAATCACGGCTGCTTGCGGGACGACTCTCGCTTAATGTAACGCGAGGGTATCTCGCATACGCCCACGGATTTACCCGTGCGCTGCTGTTCCAACAGCGATTCCACAATTCGCTCAGCAATTTCGTCGAAGCTGAGGCTGACTGTGCTCAAGGTCGGACTCAGCATTCTGCCAATCTCCATATTGTTGCCTCCCAAAAACCGAATGGGAGGCCGATCGCCAATTTTGTGATCCTCCTGGAATGCCGCCAAGGCACGGTAGACGCCGACGATGCAAAGGTCGAAGTCGCAAAGTACCATGGTTGGCACGCCGCGTTCTTTCAAGTACCAACGCATGGCGAGATAGCCTTGATGTTCGTACATTCCGCCGGCGCGAATCACAATATGGTCGCGCGGCACGCCGTGGCGGTGAAGTTCTGACAGGCAGGATTCCAGCCAGACCTGACGATCCACTTCGGGAGGATAAGGATCGCCGGGAATGAACACGAGATCGTCGGGGCCTGGCGCCAGGTCTTCGATGGCTTCGAGCAGACCGGGGTTGGGCGAAGGGTCGATAATATTCCAATACATCGATCGCGAGGTGCGACCCAGCCCGACAAAGGGCACGTTTTGTTTCAGCGCGGTCTCATACTTTTCAGGCGTCCAAAGATGCGTGGGGGCCATATAACCGCGCAGCCAATCCGGGCGCTCCTCCTTCTTGGCAAGCATGCTAAGAAAGCGATCGCTGTTGACAATGCTCATGCCAATTCCGATGCCGGCCAGGCGATGCTCCAGAGACCGGCAGATGTGCCACGTCCACGGCGTAAGCTGTGGATTAAACCACGTCTCGTCCTGGTCCGTGAGCACTAGCACGCAAGGCTCGCTTCGATCCCAGACTGCTTGCGGAGAGACAATCGGCGGACCGACGCAGGCATAGGTGCCCCGCCCTTGCTCGCGCCGGATGATGCCTTGCTCTTCAAGGCTCGACATGGCGCGTCGCATCGTGATGCGACTGACGCCGAAGATCTCTGCGAATTGCCGCTCCGGCGGCATTGGCATGCCGAATTCGCCGAGCTTAATCATCCGCTGGAGCGATTCCGTGATTCTTGCGGTGAGCGAATCGTTCGAGTCTTGGTCTAGAACACCCGTTGCGGCTTCAGCCATATCTCAGTTCCTTGTCGTCGAAATTTGCGGCAGCGTGACCAATGCAACTATTCGCGGGGAACAGTTACCCGTCCATTATCGGTCGTATCTACGCTCTCGTCTTTCAGGTCGTGCAACAGTTTCAGCAAATCGAAATACCCGCCGATGGTCACCCAAACGGTGAACGCGACGTGGCCCACAATGTACAGCAGCGTCAGCACGATCGTCGAAGTGATCCAGGAACTCATGCGCTCACCTCCAAGGCGATTGACTTGGCTGATGCTGACTGCTCCCTGGCGAGCGCGTCTTCGCGCCGCGCCAAAGCGCCGTAATCGACCCACTTGCGCTCACCCGATCGAGACAGCATTCCACACACCAAGAACGCGACAAACGACAGGAGCAGCGCGATGAGGCCGGATTGGTGGGATTCAAGTGGATAATTAATCTTTAGGATGTTCTTGCACACGATGTCTGTGAGCGGCACGAGCATGCAAAACAGTACAGTCAGGTACGCTCCCATGGCATTGGCTCGGCGCCAATAAAGCCCAACAAAGGTTATGACGCCGGCGGCGGTGAAAATGGCGCCTGTCAGGTAGATATAACTCAAGATCGATTCCTTCGGATCAAACACGATGCCCCAGAAGAACAGAAAGCAACCGATTGCTACGATGACCCAACGCATCAGCCAAATGTGCGATTTGGCTTCAAGCGGTTTGCTGCGCAGCGGCTGCACGATGTCGTTGACAACAATTGCTGCCCACGACACGCTGTAGCTATTGCCCGTCGTAAAGTAAGCGAACAATAGGCCCGTGATGCACAAGCCCAATGTGCCTGGGAGACTGATTTCGCGAATGAACGTCGCCGTGGCGTAACGCGCATATTGATCCGAATCAACGCCGGTGGGCGCGGTGGCACCCAACATCGCCAAGGCCGCTACGCCCCATAAGAGCACAATGATGCCGCGGCCGGACTGAAACAGCCCCGCCAGTAGCGCCATGTGGCGCGTTGTGTCGGGTTTATCGGCCGAAGAGAGTTTTGTCGTCGAAGGAGGGAAGGTAAGCGGCGCTAGCACGCCCGAAAGGACGAAAAATACGATCCAACTCACGCCGTAACCGCCCTCCGCGAGTGGATTGAATGCACGCTCGCCAATGACTTGCTGCATGGTGTCGGTGATTCGGCTTAATCCCACTTTGAGAAAAATGAGCGCGGTGATGAAGAAAATGGAAAACGATAGGATGATGGATTGGAGATAGTCGGTGATGATCACGCTGACCATTCCACCGCTGACGGCAAGCGCCAAGGAGATTGCAATCAAGACCGCCATGATGGGATATGCTGTGTCGCAAGTATAACCGACGAGATTAACGTTGGTTGGCAAGTCGAGCAGCGCGACGAGGAAGCGACTGGAAAGGATAGGAAACACCGCCATATTCAGAATGCCTCCGACCGCCAGCGCCACACCCACACACACGCGAACTCCTCGGCTATACCGCATTTCGTGAAACTGCGGAATCGTTTGTACTCGCGTGGCGCGATAGCGCCGAATCCCAAAGCCGAGAATGCCAAACAGCGGGACGTACAGCAGCATGTTGGCCAGGGTCAGCCAGACATACGCCAATCCCTCGCGGAATCCTTGCTCCGCCATATACACCACGGTGATCAGACCGACCCCTTCGGCACTCCAGGTGCTCAGCCCCAAGTATTTGCGCATCTTGCGGTTGACCACGACGAAATCGGCGACGCTGCGCATGTAACGGCGGCACCACCAGCCCACACCCAGCAGGGCGAGGAGTAATACCACCAGTACAAACCAGTCGACCAAATACATCTCAGACTCACTTTGTCGCGAGGCTCATTCCTGAACGAATCAGCGGGGCCGACTTGTTGGCGCTCGCCGCCCTGTTCTGTGGCTGATGCACCTCGAAGGAGCGCTTCGCCGTCAATCCAGCGGTTAGATCTTCGATTTCTACCGACCACGTTCCTGCTGGCTCGTTGATTGCCGGATGAAAGGCAATGGTTCCATGTCCGCGCTGCAGACAGTAATGTCCCGACGCTTCATGGGTACGGCGTTCGGGATCCGTGATTGTCACTCTCACCGGCTGCAGTCCAGCGATTGGCGTGTCGCCTGCGCCTCGCATCCTGACTTCCAGGTGGGTCGGTTTTCCTAAGATCATTGGTTCCGCAGGCGCAGCTTCGATCGCTTTTAGCTCGACCGGGTACAGCGCCAACAGCTTGCCCCCCAGCTCGTCGAGCTCGACATCCACGAGGAGCTTGTCTCCGCTGCGGCGCGCCCGCAATTGACGCCGGTCGATCATGTCATAAACAAATAGTTCTGGATAGTTCCAGTCATGCAGCGCTACAGGGACGGTCTGCAGCACGTTGCGTTCGAGCACGGCCTTGAATTTGCCGACGCGCTGGTCGTAGTCGCGCTTATCGTTCACGACAACCAGCGTCTGGCCGCCGGCGCCTTCGAGCAAACTCAGCAGCGCGGTTGGCTCTAGGCAATCGACGCGGCGCGGAATGCGATCGGACAACACTTGCCGCAGCTCCGCCGCATAGGCCTCCATGCGGCGCTGGTCCTTGAGCGCCGAGACTCCCGTCATTTGTTCCAGCTGGGCCGTTGACGGTTTCAACTGATCGTTCCAATCTTTGTAACCCCTGCCGGTGGCAATGGCCCGCGCGTTTACTTTCCGCCGATAGGTAAAATCGAAATCGACTCGCGTTGCGCCCGGAATGTCGGCGACGAGGTATTGGTCGGCAATGACGATCCCACCATGCGCCTGAAATTCTAAAATCTTGCGGTAGACCGTTTCCGGCAGCACTTCACACTTCGGCAGGACCAGCACGTCGTAGTCGCGCAGCTCGCCTCGTTCGACATGTTCTTCAAACAGCATGTCTGCCGGCAATTGCGCCATCGCGAAGACTGTGTATAGATGGTACGGCTGCATGTTGGCGTAGTGGCCCAGCAGTCGCGCCTGCTTGCCATACAGCCCAGACGCTTCCGAGGTAAGCATGGCGATTCGCCGCGGCGACAATTCGGAAAGCTTGAACATGGGACCGAGCGGCTTGAAAACGCGCTCGCTCAATTCTTTCAACTTCTCGTAGGTCTCGGGAGGCAACAGATCTGGATCGACGTTCTGACGAGGAGTTTTGAGGTCCTCTTCGAACGCTGCAAAAGGATCGCAATTGCTCGAGAAGTAATAGCCGAGCATCTTCGGCGCGCGTGAAAGATTGATCCATGTGGTCACTGCCAGCCGGCCAGGTCCCATCATCGTCCACTGGTTGTTCGGCATGAGTTCGCCGGGATAATTCAATAGCGTGACAGTGCTCAGCGGAATTTTCCCAGTATTGCGAGTTACGGCGCGGAGCGTTTCAACATACAACATCAGCTTCGGATCGGGGTTCGTATAGGTCCACGAACTGATGACATCGATCCCCGGAAACGCGTCGAGCACGGACGACTGCCGATAGGGATCATTGATGGCCAATATGTCGGGACGGTAGCGGTGGATCATGCCCGCCGTTCGCCGATTGGCAACAACGAGGCCACTCCCGGACTTCAAGAAAAACCGATTGGCTTGGTAGCCTGCGTCGTCGTCGGCAAGCACGCCTCGTTGAACGAGCTTTGGTTGACTTGTCGTTGCGGCGAGTCCGCCCAGCTTATCCTGCTGCAGTTGAATGCCGTGGCGATTCATGTTGATCCGCAACACATCAACCAATTCCGTGTTGAAAAACGCTGTGGCAGCTTGAGGATAATCGGCGACGATCTGCATGGATTTTTCGTTGGCGTCGTTGTGTCGCTTGGCAACAGCTGGATGAAATGGGTTCGCAATGCGGCGTGTCTTGTCGTGGCTGTACTTGGCAAATTCGTCCGAACTGATTTTGAACCAGTATTCGCCGTCGTCCTGAGGGTACGATGAGTCGGGGTGGAGACCGCCATCGGGCATGATGCACGCGGTCAATCCTTCGGCTAGCAACGCATCCATTGCCTGCGCGATGTCGTCGGTCCACCCGATGGGTTGGGACCACACGCCGCCAGGCGCCAAATTCGTAATCCCGTGATTGCCCCACCAGCGAATCACCTTCCGGCTTTGGTCGGAGAACGGCGCCAATGCGCTCAGATACGCGTTGTGAGGCCACAGCCAAACTGGCAGAGCATCGGCTTGCGGACGAGGGGCCAACACAATGGATTCAGCCTGCTGGCCCAGCACTTTCCCCGATTCGCTGGCAACCAGGCGCAACTCGTATGGTTGACTGCGATACAGTCCGGTATCAATCCGTAGCCAAGTCCGTCGGACATCGTTCGGCGCGACTGCGCCCACACGCCTTCTGGCTACGATCGTATCACCGAGCGATGCTTCGACGTCAAGACCTTCAATTTGCTTATTGGTGGTGTTTGCAATGGCCACCTTCAGCGCTGGCTGCTCTCCGCGATAGAAGGCTCGACGGGCGGATTCCAGCTTAACGCTGACCGGAGAATTATCGCTGCCGGCCCACGCTGATGCTGCTGTCAAGCCGCCAAGCGTCGTCACCACATACAGCAGCAAAGGAGGAATCAACGCCTTTCTGATCGGACGTCTTCGCATGAATTCGCTCTTGATGAACGCGGCCGGAAAAGGAAGCAGCGAGCCAGTTGTCTTCATAGGATAAAAAAGCAAACACCGGACGTTGCCTACTGCACGCATTTAGACCCCTCGCACGATGCAGATAGTGCTTCCTGATACAACTCCGGCGCAGCCGTGAAATACGCACGCTCAACGAAATCGACCTCGCTTTTCACGTCGCCGCTAACCCAATGGGTCGCGTAGCCCCGACGCCATCGGTTCGAATGATTGCGATGAGAGGTGTGGAGCGTGCCGCCGTGATGAAAAACAACTCCGCCCTGACGAACCGGGGCCAAGGATTCTCGCGACAAATCGATTTGCTCCGGCCGCGGAGCCAGGTTATGAGGCTCGCCGGGTATCGGAACGTGATCCAAGAGCGACTCGCGGTGAGAACCGTCGATGTAACGCAGGCAGCCGTTCTCTTCATCGACATTATCGAGCGCAATCCACGCGGTAACGACGTCGTCTGGCGGTCGGCAAATGAAATACGCGTTATCTTGATGGTATGGTTTGGCGGTCCCAAATCGTGGCGGCTTCATAAACAGCGAATCGGCAGCCAGCTGCGCGGGCTTGCCGATGAGCTGCCTCACGATTTCGCGCAAGCTAAAATTCAAGGCAAACTCGCGTAAGGCGCGATGTTTGAAAAAAGGCTCGCGCAGTTTCCGGGTGGCCAGTTTGCCGTCGGCCGAGCGATCGGCGGTCTCTTCTGAGCGTCCGACCGCATCCAGTTCTACTTCACCGATCGAAACAGCCAGCTCACTAATTGCGGCAGCTTTCGCTGGATCGAACACACCTTCAACGACGACCCAGCCACGACGCCAATACTCGGCGTGCTTCGCAGGGTCGAGAGTGGTGAACGGCGAGATCGCTTGTTTCATCTGGGCCTCCGATGATCGCTGTTGGATTGCTTAGTTATTAACGCGGATGTTCGCAGGACATTTCCGTTCTGCAAACCGCATAAGGTTTGCAGTGCGATCCCTTAAATGTTTCCATCGTGGCGAATCGCGACAGGGCAATGGTCGCCGCCAGAAGCATGACCATTGTGGCTTCGCCGGGCGGCTCGGGCACGGCAACGGCGCTGAGGCCAGGCGTAAATGGGAAGTTTGTCTGCCAGACAACAAAATCGGCGCCGTCAACATCGCCATCGCCGTCCGCATCGCCAGTTTCGAGCGTGCCGCCGTTGGCTTTTGGAAAGTTCGTTTGCCAAGCGACGAAGTCGGCGCCATCCACATCGCCGTCGCTGTCAAAGTCGCCCGGGATAGATGGCAGAGAGAGGGCAGCAAAATAGACCCCCAGCGATTCGACCTGGTACGACGCGCCTCCCCGAATGCCCAGCCACAAAGCGGAACTGCTCTTCCAAGCGCCGTCGAAGTCGGCGCGCACTACTTGCCAATCGCCTATGCCCGATTGCCACGGAATCAGCGCTGCACTACTGCCATCCGGTGCTACTAATTCCAAATAAAACGAAGTGCCGGAAGGAGCGTTGACCTTCAGTTCCAAAAATCCGCCTGCGGGCAGTGTGCCGGCGGTGAGCGACCGCAGAAAATACTGTGTCGCCGCAGTGCCACGGCTTACGGTAGCGATTCCGCCGGCCGTAGCGATCGAGCCGCCGCTGTAATATGGGGTCCACGCCGATGCATTGGCAAAAGTTTCCTCGCGAACAATCAGTTCCGCCGCAGCCGGCAACCGATAGACGTTGACCCCTAGCACACCAAACGCGTCGCTCAGCACTTGGTTGTTGATACCGACGTTGCGATTTTGGTAAAGCACTTCGGCTTGATTTGAACCCGGCGTGCGAATGCCAACGAAATCGGCGGTCACCGGCGATTCGGCCGAATTAACGGCCGCCAAATAGATGCGGCCATCGTGCGCCATCACCCGCCGTGTGATCGACTCGTACTGGATGACAGTGCCAGCCGAAGAATTCGGCGCCGTCGTAAACGCTGCGCTGTACTGTGGTCCCGACGTGATCGTCGGCTTCAGCGCGTCCACGACGGCCCCGTCAAGAAAGACGTTTCCCATCTCGCTGGCATCGTTAATTTCGCCGGCAAACTTTTTATAGCCCTGGTAGACGTTGGGCAGCGCGCCGCGGTACGGGCCCGAAAATACCATGACGGCTTTCGCCCCCGTGACCACGCTGAGCCAAGCGTCGTGGTAGGCGTCGGCCATCGTCATCGGCAATTCTTCGGGGCTTTCGGGCGGAAACAGTTGCGGAAGGGACATGACGAACCGCCCGGGCGGGTCGCCATTGAGCGCGATCGCCTGCTGCATCTGCTCGACGCGCCAGCGAACCCACGGCCGAGGCTCCCAGGCGTAGTTCGCATACAGCCCCGAGCCGATTACATCCACAACCGGCGGGTAGAGTTGCATATCGCTAAGCGCCGCCGCGGTTTGCTGATACATAAACACCGGGCGGTCCAGAGGATCATTGGCGTGAATTGTAGTGTACGCATTGTCGAGATACTGAAAGTTCGATGATTCCTCCGGCACAACCGACCACATGACTATGTTGTCGTACTGCGAATAGTGCTGAACATCTACAGCAGTCGGCATTGGATTATCTGGCTCACTGGCGACCAAGACTCCAAGTTGAAACATCACAGACAGGCCGTAACTGTCGGCCAATTGGACGTACTGATCGGCCGTCAAATAACTGGGATTCTGAGTTCCCGAGGCATTTCGGAAACTATACGTGTGAACAACATTGAAGCCATCGGCCGCGGCCTGTGCGAGGTCGGCCGGAAACGAAACGCTATACAGCCCGACCATAAACTGGTCATTTGGCCGCGGCGGACCGATAGCTCCAACGGCGACAGATGCTGCCATCAGCCACCATCCAATTAACACCGACCAAGCAAGCCGAGCCCGACGAGGCATTAGACGTTGGAAAATCCGATGGGAGTTGGAAACGAAAAGCACGACTACACGTCTCCACGCACTACGCTCAATTTGGGGAGGAACGCAGTAGGCTAGCTAGAATAAGCGGTAAGTATCACTCGTTTTGCAACCGATACCGAGAATACCAATTGGTAATTGGTATGTCAACGATCGAAGCAATTTTGTTCAAAAACAACGGATATTTTATTGAATACGAGGGTATTTATTTTCAGAGTTATTGACTTTAACAAAATGAATTGGTATTCTCTGGAAATGATGAGGGGGCTGAATCGTTTGAGTCAAGCTCCTTTCCATCGCGACTTAATCGCTGTCTTGGCAATGCGTCACGAATCCAGCTTCCTATTCAGGAGTATTTCCATGCGAGCACAATTGCTTGGGCGAACGGCGCTAGTTTTAGTTTCGACTGCGATGGTGATAGGAATGGCAGGCTCAGCGGACGGCGCTGTGATCGCCTCTGACGATTTTGAGCGTGCTGCGGACAACGGCTTGGGCACCACACCCGTCGGTGCGTACACGTGGACTGAGACCGAAGCCTCGGCGGGCACGATTTCGTTGGCAGACATCGGAGGGAATGGTAAGGCAAGGATCAATTCGCGCGGCAACGGCACCGACCCGGCCGCGGTGCTTAACGTCGCGATGGTCAATGTAGACGTCACCGTGACCATGCAAAACTACTACAACCTTAGCGACAACTATTTCGGCGGCATTCTGTATCGCGTGCCAGTTCCGAGCGCTGGCTTCGCCAGCGATACGAACCCTGCCACGGCCGGCTATGTAGTTGACGTTACCTCTGGAACTTGGGGGCCAGCACCGTATACCTCGGCGAACATGATCGGACTACGGTATGCGAACAATACCTACCTAGCTCAGGTGGTGCTGCCTAGTCCGATCACGATCGACACGGACTACGAATTGCACGTGGTAGCCGTCGGCAACAGCCACAAAGTCTTTTGGAATGGCAATCTGGTGATCGACTACACTGAAACAATTCCCGGGCGCGATCACGCTGGTGGTGTCGGCTTCGGTACCTATTACGGAGCTTGGTACTTCGACAACTTTGTCGTCGAGGGAATCACCCCGCCTCCTTCGCATCCCGGAGATTTCGACGGCGATGGCGACGTAGACGGAGCAGATTTTGTCGCCTGGCAGACGAATTTCCCCAAAGCAAGCGGCGCGACTTTGGCCGACGGCGACGCCGACGGCGATGGCGACGTGGACGGTGCCGACTTCGTGGTTTGGCAAACCGCCTTTCCGTTTACGCCCGGCCCGTCGGCGGCTCCGGTCCCGGAACCCCAGGGGCTCGCGCTGCTGGGGCTGGGTTGCTTGTTGGCTGCCATTCGGCGGGTGGGGCGTCGCCGAAGGTCGGCCTAGTGCGACAGCTTGTCGAGACCGGGATTCGTCGGACTTACTTTTGAAGCGCGCCCAAACGGAGGACATCCATGAAAAGCATCCAGTAACAGCCACTGCAAGTTCGATGCATCAACGCGAAGAGTGCGACCGATGAGGGACGGGGTTGATTCGAGGCGGACAACCGTGAATTGTGTTCTGTAAAAAAATGGTCTTATTTGAAAGAGAGCAACCATGAAAACACGAATGACCCGCGGCAGTGTCTTAATGATCGGTTTGTGCGCCGTCTTGGCCGTTGGGGCCGCGACGTGGACGAATAGCACAGCGAACGGTGCCGTGATTGCCGCCGACGATTTTAACCGTGCGCCGAGCGATAACTTAGGCGTCACCCCCATCGGCGGGTACGCCTGGAACGAAACTGAGAATGCTGCGGGCACAATCTCGATCGTCGACGTCTCGGGCAACGGAAAAGCGCAGTTCAACTCGCGAGGCAATGGCACCGATCCGGTCGCGATGCTCAACGTTGGCATTGCGGACGTGGACATCAGCGTGACCATGCAAAGCTATATCGCCCCAGGCGGCAACTACTTTGGGGGCATTCGCTATCGCTCGCCAGTGCCCAGCGCGGGATTCGCCAGCGATGTGAACCTTGCCACGGCTGGTTATGCCGTCGAAGTGGTTCCAGGTGCTTGGGGGCCTGCACCCTACTCTTCGGCGAACATGATCGGACTTCGTTATGCAAACAACACTTACTTAGCCCAGGTGGTTCTGCCGAATCCAATCTTGATAGATACGGATTATGTATTGCGCGTCGTCGCCAATGGCGACAGCCACAAGGTCTATTGGGACGGCGGCTTGGTCATCGATTACAACGAAACAACCGCTGGCCGCACCTATGCCGGCGGCGTTGGCTTAGGCGCCTACTACGGAAGCTGGTACTTCGATAACTTCAGCGTCGAGCAAGTTCCCGAACCGCTAGGTTTCATCACGATGGGCCTTGGCGCTTTAGCCGGTTTGATGATGTGCGCAAGGCGGCGCAACTGACAGCGCATCGATCTGGTAGGTGCAGAAATTGGTGCGGATCGCATGTCGGAACAGAGAGAGGCGCAGTTCAGGAAAATCCGTATCGACGACTTGCTATCATTCGAGGTGAACGTCATGAAGTCGGTGCCCCGCGGATTCACCCTAGTGGAACTCTTGGTGGTGATCGCCATCATCGGAATTTTGATCGCGCTGTTGTTGCCGGCCGTGCAAGCGGCGAGAGAAGCAGCCCGCCGATCGCAGTGTACGAATAACCTGAAGCAGATCGGGTTGGCGCTTCAAAATTACCATTCAGCCCGAAAAGAATTTCCGTACGGCGGGAGCGGAGACACCGGCTATCGTTGGTTCGACGGTTATAGCACGGGCGCGTCGCTCTACAACTGGCGGGCGTCGATTCTCCCTTACATGGAAGAGTCCGCGATTTACGAGTCGATGAAACAAGACATGGGATCCTTGCCTGCCTTCGTGCCGCCGGGAACTTCTCCCGTCAACAGTTTGCAATCGGGGTGGCTGGCTGGGTTTCGCGCGCTGCGGGCGCACAAAACGATGGCGCCAACGCATGCGTGCCCCAGCGACACCATGACCACTCAGCTTGCCAAAACAGGTCAGAGTTGGGTATTCACGAACACCATCACCAGCGCCATGTCCAACTATTATGGTTCCTCCGGTCCTTCGGCCATTGGCATTTATTGTGGACTGTGTGACCCCAGTGGAGTTCCCTGCCCCTGCTACCAAAAGCAAGACGGGCATGGCGCGGGAAAACAGGAAGGCTCGGTGGGAATGTTTAGTTTGCGGGCACGAGGAACGAAATTGCGCGAGGTTCTCGATGGGACAAGCAAAACGATTATGGTAGGCGAAGAGAAGCTAGTGGCCGATGGCGGCGCTGTCGCCGGAGCCGACTTGGCCGTCCGCGCCTGGCTCGATCCGTACTCGCTGACATCGACGATGTGGGGCATTAACACCTCGGACACCGACCTGCTGATTTGGGGTGGCTATTACGGCCAGGGGTTTGGAAGCTATCACGCCGGAGGCGCCAACTTTTTGTTCGCGGATGGCTCGGTCCATTTCCTCGGAGAGTTGATTAATCTCAATGTCTTTGCCTCATTGGGAACCAAGGCCAAAGGCGAGACGACCAACGCGACCTTTTGATGAAACGCAGATCCGATAAAACGGATTGACCCGGAGAAAATTGCAAAATGATGAACTGGCGCAGCGCCGCCGTCGGCATGACGTGCATCCTCGGATCATTTGCGTGCAGCTTGGTTGTAGGTTGCGGACAGTCAGGGCCTAAGACCATTCCAGTTTCAGGGCAAGTGACATATCAGGGCACCGCTGTCCCAGCAGGGTTGATCGTGTTCCTGCCGGCCTCCGATATGGAGTGCCGGCCGGGCCGCGCTTTCGTCCAATCGGATGGCAGTTACCGGGCCACCACAGTCAAAAAAGGGGATGGCTTAATGGCGGGTGAGTACCGGGTATCGATTATGCCTGCGCCATTGCCCAACGACGTGGCCCAGAAAAAAGGCTCCGGACCTGGAGGAAGCAACGGGGAAAATCGACCTACTCCAACGATTCCCAGTCGCTACGGTAGTCCAGAAACCTCTGGCCTGAAACTGACCGTCGACGCAAGCGCCAGTAGCGTCACCTTTGATATGCCTCTCACCGATGGATAGCGACATCGCCCAGAGGCAAATCGAGCGGGAGCACGCTCGCAGATCTGTTGCTGCTACTGAACGACTCGAAAGTGGAGATATGACAGCCAAAATTCGCACAGGATTGATTCGCTGTGATACTCACGGGTTGTGGTATGGGCCGCTGATGGCCGACCACGATCCCTTGGTGCTGCAGCGGCCCAACCGCGATGTGGGCAACATCGAGCGAAGATACTCGTGGCAAAGTGGCGGCATCCATATGTTCTTTTATGCCCGCTACGGCTATCCCACCACCATGAGTGTGCCGTTTGTCGGCGGTTTCGAGATTGTCAAATTGTGGGATGCCGATCGTGACGCGGCCGAGCAGGCGAAGGCGATCTTCCACGGTCGGCCGCAGGTTTGCGAGACACCGGAGGAGTGCAGCGATGACGTGGATCTGGTGCTGCTTGCCGACTGCAACAGTGACGGATCGGACCACCTGCAACTGGCAGAGCCTGGCTTGCGAAAGGGCGTGCCGACGTTCGTCGACAAACCCTTTGCCACCACCGTGGCCGACTGTCGCAAGCTGGTTGAACTGGCTGACAAACATAAGGCCCCGATCTTTTCCGCCAGCATCGTTCGCTTTGAACCGGCCCTGGAGCAATTCCGCAATCGCCTGCCGGAAGTTGGAGAGGTGAATTTCGCCACGGTCAACGGCTATGGCACGCATCCGGCGGGATTGATCCACACGATCAGCGCTGTGCAGCTATTGTTCGGCGCCGGCATTCGCACTGTGCAAGTGATGAAGACGCCCAAGCAAATATCGGTTTGGCTCGATTATCAAAATAACCCACGTGCCCCTAAGCACGGCACGATGATCCACACTGAAATGGGCGAGCGACCCTATACCAGTTTGGCGGTGGATGCCTACGGCAGCCAAAACGACATTCACACGTTGGTGTTGGGTGATTTTCAATACCCGTGGGGAACGGCAGAGATTATCAAGATCATCCAGCGCATGGTGCAGACGCGCCGGACGCCACCTGAGTTGAACGATATGATTGAGGCCGTTGCCGTGGCTGAGGCATTCAAGCAAGCCGAGGCGACCGGCAAGGCCGTGCAGGTTGAATCGATTGGCCGCATCCCCGTTTAGGACGCTCATTATGCACGACATCCGCGGCGTGGTGCCCGTTGTTCCGATTCCATTTTTGCCGGACGAATCGATCGATGAGGAATCGTTTGATCGGGTGGTGGAATTTGTCGTTTCACGGAAACTGGCCGCACTTTGCTTGCCGGCTTATGGGAGCGAGTTTTACAAGCTTACCGAGGGCGAGCGAGAATGGGCAGTCGGAGCAGCGATCACCGCCAGCGCCGAGCGAGTTCCGGTCATCGCCCAGGCCAACCACGGCTCTTCGCGAGTGGCGGCGCAACTGGCACGTCGCTACGAGAAACTCGGTGCCAACGTAATCGGTGTTGCTTTGCCTCGGCAGTTCGCCGTTGGCGCCGCAGAGCTAACGCGTCATGTCGGACAAATCGCCGACGCCGTGTCGTTGCCGATTCTGGTGCAAGACTTCAATCCCGGCGGCCCGACGATCGACGACCAATTCATTCATACGCTGCACAAACAGCATTCCAACGTACGCTATGTGAAATTGGAGGAGCCGCTGGTCGTCGATAAGTTGACGGCAATTCGGCAGCGCATGGGGGAGAGCGTCGAGGTGTTTCAAGGCTGGGGCGGATATTATCTGTTGGAGGCACTATCGACTGGGAATTGTGCCGCGGTGATGCCCGGTGTGGCCGTTGCAGATTTGTTCAATCGCATTTATCAGGCGTCGCATCGCCATGATCATCGAACCGCCTTTGATTTGTTTGGCGCCATGCTGCCATATGTAAACCTCACTCTGCAGAACCTGGAGTTGTTCCTACAGGTCGAAAAGCAGTTGCTTGTGCGACGAGGGTTGCTGACTCAGGCAATCTGCCGGTCGCCTAAATTGACCCCGAGCGCTGCCAATCAGCAGTACATCGATTCGCTATTGGATTGGATGTTGCTCCTGCTGGGCGGTGAGGATATGGCGTCAAATCCCGTTGCTCAGTCTCACTTAGCGTCCGGAATATCGAGGTAATTTATCGTGAACCCAATTTGCGTCGTATCGAGCAGGTTTTTTGTCGATTCCAATTTGCCGACTTCGTTGCGCACAGCGATTGGAGTGCGCACGCTGATTCTCGCGGTAGCGTTGCTCGCACACTGCCCAGCCATGTCGTTCGGCAATGAGACTCCGGGCGACAATAAACCGCCGAACCGGCAAGTCGCCGATAAATCGCGTGACGGTCAGCAGGACTTGGTGCTCGTCGACAACGGCCGTCCTCGTGCCACAATAGTCGTGCCCGATTCACCGGATCCGTGGACGACCAAGGCGGCGCGTTGGCTGCAAGAATATGTTGAACGTGTCACGGGAGCAAAGCTTCCCATCGCTCCAGAAAATGGCAAAACATCGGGGGCGGTGATCTCGATTGGCCACACCAAAATGGCCGCGCAGGCCAGGATCGCCCAGGATGATTGGAAGTGGGACACGGCACGGATCGTGGTGCGCGATGATGCATTGTTTTTGATCGGCCGCGATGAAACTCCTCTGGAGCAGCCTGCTCCGATCAAACCAGCGGTCGACGAAGCCATCTATCTTGGCAGCGCCGGTTCGCTCGGCGCGCGCGGCACATGCAAGGCGGTGGTTGGCTTTCTGGAGGAACATTGTGGAGTTCGTTGGTTTCTTCCCGCGCCCGATGGTGAGCTGGCGCCGAAGCGTTCGACGCTCGCGGTGCCTCGCGGTTTGGATCGGACTATCGTCCCGGTCTTTGCGTATTCGGCCGGCCGCGATCTTTACGGGGTCGGCACGCCGGCATCGGTGGCCAACAATTTTCGTACTGCCGTCAAGCTGCGCACTTACGGCGGGCACTCGTATTACAGTTGGCTGCCGGCGGCAAAATACTTCAAAGAGCATCCCGAGTATTTCGCGCTGATCGACGGAAAGCGCACGGACGAACGCAACCATCTCTGTAGCTCCAACCCCGAAGTACGCAATATTCTCATTCGCGAAATCCGGAAGGAATTCGACCGTGGCTACGACTGGGTGCAGTTGGGGCAGGAAGACGACTACGCGCGCTGCGAGTGCGAGCAATGCGAAGCCCTCGATCGCTATCGCGGCGGCCTGCCTCCCGATTGGTACGAAATGTACGATCAGGAGGGCTTCGAGCGACTTCGCAAGGCGCCCTGCGAGCGGTTGCTCCTGCTTCACAAGGCCGTGGCGGATGCGTGCCTCGAATCACATCCTAATAAGACGGTGCATCTGCTCGTGTATCGCCAGACACTGGCGCCTTCGGAAAAGTTCGACCGCTTCGGTCCGAATGTTGTTGGCGAGATGTGCAATATTAACCCGCAAGCCATCATTCCGTGGAAGGGTAAAGTCCGCGCATTTACATCGTACTTGTACTGTTTCGATATCACGCTCGGCCTGGGCATGGGTCTGCATACCACACCGAAACAGGCGGCCGCTCGCATCCGGTATTTGCGCGACGAGAATTTCATCGGCATCTACCAGATTCCCGAGACGAATTGGGGCCTGCAGGGACCGATCTATTGGACGATCGCCAAGACCATGGGAAATCCCGACCTTAACCCCGAACAGCTTGTGGAGGAGTATTGTAGCGGCGTTTTCGATGAAGCGGCTCCTGCGATGTCGCGATTCTTCAATTTGCTTTACAAACGCGACATCGTTGCTGTTGAACGCTCTTCGGCTGGCGACCAGCACTTGTTCTATTATCCGGCTTCTTTGTGCGTCGAACTGGAACCGCTGCTGCAAGCAGCCGAGACTGCCGCCCGGACCGAGCGCGCACGAATGTGGGTCCGCCTAACGCGTGAGCATTTCGACTATCTCAAACACGTCACCTTCCTGTTGACTGCATACCAGGCCTTCGCGGCGAATCCTTCCCCTGCGAATCGATCGGAGTTGCTTGCGCGCCGCGAAGAGTTCGACCGCTTTCGGCAACGTGTCATCGAGCTCGACGATGCGTACACTGCCCGCTGGTTTCCCGGTTATAACCAGTTCGCCAGCTTTCTCACCGCTAATGGCGAGAATGTGTATTACATTCCCTGGCCACAGCGACGCGAGCAATTCAAGCGCGATGGGGCCAAGAGCCGGGCCATTGGGTTCTCGGGGGCTGGCGTGATCCGCGAGCCGTTTTCCGAAAACTAGCAGACGCGCTTGCTAGATTCAGCGCACTTAGAATTCAGCTGAAGAGGATCGAATGAGATACGTGTTTGACACCATCAACTGCCCACGCTACCAGTTTCCCACGCACACCAACAATCTCGTTCTAGATCGCTCGGACGCGGTTAATTCTGAGGTCTTTGTCGTTGTGCTTGAGCCCGAGCAGGCGCCGCCGCTGCACAAGCACGATGATACGGAACAAGTGTTCTATATTCTTGAAGGGGAGGGCACGCTCACCGTCGGCGAAGAGCGAAGTGAACATCGAGTAAGTTCCAAGCAAATTATTCGAATACCCCCGTCCACGTTACATTCCATCAAGGCAACAGGTAAAGCGACGCTGCGTTATCTTGCCGTCGACTGCTTTTGCGCGAGTCGCGCAGCCGACGAACCGACATGGGACAAACATGTCCGCGCCGTGTGTCAACAGCAAGGCTGGAATTACGCTCAGGTCGTTGAGGCAAAACACAATTTTCGCCCCGATCACACATGAGAGATCGTTGGAATGAAAAGCGTCTTTCTGCCGGTCGCATTGCATTCGAGCATTTTGGTCTGCTTGGCTCAATCACTCCAAGCTGCATCCGAAGGCGTCGTCGCCGAGTACCGGTTCGACCGCGTGACGGACAATCAAACGGCCGACACGTCTGGGCAAGGCAATAATGGTATCGTGCATGGCGCGAGGCCGATTCAGGATATGGCGTTTCAGGGCCTGCAATTCGATGGCCAGGACGATTACGTGGACTGCGGCGCCGGCGAGAGCCTGGATCTGCGGAAGCAGGTGACCGTTGAGTGCTGGGTTCGACCTAGCTCAATCCCAAGTGGGGAGGTTGGCATTGCTGGCAAGGGACTGCGCGCGTTTGCGCTGACTTACTACAAGGACGGTCATTGTCGCTGGTATCTCAACGATGGGACAAACAATGTAAAAGTGGGCATTGCAACCGACATTTGGCAGCACATCGTCGGCGTGTTCGATGGCAGTGAAATCAGCCTGTACCTCAACGCGAAACTTGCCGGCTGCAAAGCGCTCAAGGCTGCGATCAACCCAACGGAAAATCTGTTCATCGGCTCCATGCCCGATCGTAGTGGATTCTTCCACGGCGCTGTCGCGCAGGTCCGCATCTACAACCGGGCGCTCAGCGCCGATGAAGTCGCCCAGCGCTACGCACCAGTTGCCAAGGCGACAACCGTCGAAGCGAAGACCGTGACAGGTGGCGCTCAGCTCGACGGCCCGCACTACAATGTTCGACTCGGCAGCAGCGGAGCCATTCAAGTTAATGTTACCCAAGATCGTTACGTGATTGAATCCGCCATGTCGTTTCCCGGCGATGCGATCGGTTGGAACCGCCTTGCTGCCGACAAGAACGCCCGGGCTGTTGATGTCGTCAACAGAGGCGATGCGATGTCCGTCGACGTGCCTTTCGACCACTATCGTCTATCGCGAACCGTTCGGCCGCAGGGACATCGTGTGATTGTTGAGGACACCCTGACCAACACCGCCAAGGAAGACATCGGCATTCTCTATCGCAACGAGTTGACCACACCGCAGATGATCGATCGGCAGTACTTAGGGGGTGCGCCACAGGCTACGGGGCACCATCTGACGGCGGAGAACCCGAGCCTTTTTTGCACACAGCCGACCAGTCGCTTGGGCTGGCTGGCCGAGGATGACGTCTATCGACTCCAGCTCGAACTGGCGGCCCAAGGCAACTTCGCTCGCATGTCGGCCAATCGCTTTGCCCTGCGCCCAGGCGCGAGTCACACCTTTCGTTGGACGATTTATCCGTTGCCTGCCAAAGCCGACTATTGGGACTTCGTCAACCAAGTCCGCCGTGACTGGGATGTCAACTCGGCCATTCTCGGATCTTTCGATTTCATCGAAGTGACCCGAATTAGCGACTTGATCGCTGAGCCACAACGACTGCGGGCGGCTTTGGAACGAAAAAAGCTTAAGGTGATTGCCGCGATGCCGTGGCTCGATTACGACAATCACAACTTCCTCACGGGCAAGCCGACGTCGCGGGAAGAATACAAAGCGATGATGCGCAAGTTCAGACAAGCGGTGAGAGCAATCGATCCGACGATTTGCGTCATTGGCTGCATGGAAGGCAATCTCGTGTCACTTCCCGAACCATTGGTTCAAGAGATGAATCGACTCGCGCTAAATAAGGCCCAGAATCAATACATTTTCACCGATGAACAGTTGGCGGCGTTGCGCCGATACGATATTCGCTGGAAAGATTGCCTGCTGATGAACGAGGCGGGGAAGTTTCGTTACGAGCTGTATTACCGCGGCGAGATTCCGTATGCGTCCATCGCCGTCTTTGCCGCCCCTGGAAACGACCAGCATAGATACTGGCTCGAGCAAGCACGCTACATGATCGAAGAGGTCGGGCTGGACGGTATCTACATCGACCAGTTCAACATGGCGTTCGACAACGCCCAGCGCTATTCGCACCACGCCTGGGATGGCACGACGGTAGACATCGATCGCGCTACGGGCCGCATCACGCGGCAATACACGGACGCCGCGCTGGTCGGCATCGACGCGCGGCGCAGCCTTGCGGATTACGTCGTCGGGCGCGAAAGGTTCATGCTCGCCAACACGTTTCCAGCGACGCAGCGCATGCAGTCGGTGCGAATCCACCGGTTTAACGAATCGGAATGGTTCTTCAATCCGGCAGCCATGGGCGACGATGAAGAGCCGCCCGCCAGCTATTACCCCACGCAGGGGCACTTCAGTACACCGATTGGTTTGGGATTCCGGCCAGAACGTCTCGACGCGCAGGACCAATACGCTCGAACGGTGATGAAAGGCGCGATCGCCTACCTCCGAAACGGGATGTTGTATTTTTACTATGGCACGCAAATTCCCGAGTCGGGCCCCGGCGCCGGCGAATATGGACCGCTCAACCGCATGTTTCCTTTCACACCCGTGGAGCTACATAGCGGGTGGTTAGTCGGCAAGGAGCGCACCATCAGTTGCGTGAGCGGAACAATCCCCTTTTTAGGGCCTGACAGACCGTCGGTGCATGTGTTTGATCTTCGCGGTGCCCCTGTGGAATTGCGTGCCACGATTAATCGCGAAGGCAGGCATTGGCGAGTGGACCTGAAAATCCGCGACTGGGCGGAAATCGCTGTCATTGAGTGATCAGGAGAACCAACATGAGCGCGATGATGTCACGACGGCAAGCGGCTTTTCGTGACGACTTTCGGCAACGGATCGCGAGATTGTACAATGGGCCACTGCACGTGTTGATGATCTACGCGATCGGCATCGCGGCGATCTGGTACTGCTCGCGACGAATTCAGCAGCCGGCCTGGTATGAATGGCTGATCGTGCCCATCGCCTTGATTGGCGGCAATCTTTTCGAGGGGTGGATTCACCGCTGCGTGATGCACCGGCCAATCAAAGGCTTTAACAACTTCTTCATGGCCATTTACACTCGGCACACGCTAGTGCACCATCAGTTCTTCACCGATCGTGAACCGACGATCGACAACCTGCGAGACTTTCGCATCGTTTTCTTTCCACCTTACGCTTTGATGACATTTATTCTGACATCTGTGCCACCGGCGGCATTATTGATGTTCGTTGGATTGAAGGACGCCGGCTGGCTGCTTTTGATCACGAATGTTGCCGTCTACCTTAACTATGAGTTTTTTCATTTCTGTTGTCACGTGAAGAACGATTCGCTCATTCGGTATATGCCTTTTGTCAACACGATTCGGCGGCACCACATTGCGCATCATGACACGCACCAAATGATGGAACGAAACTTTAACCTGACGTATCCATTTGCCGACTGGCTCTTCGGCACCTCCGATTTGAACCGGGGCGTGGTGGGGCATTTGTTCAATGGATACTCGCAGCGATACGTTAAGCCGAAGCCTCGTCAGATCATCGGATCCATCGATGAGTCCCGTGCGGGACTACCCCTCCCTTGAATCGGAAAGCACACCGATTTCGTCGCCATGAAGCCGTTGGTAAACATGGATATGAGCAAAACTAGAAAGCTCAAGCGTTCACAGGCCTCGCTGACCGGCGGTATCATCGTCGGCGTTGGCGTCTTGGTGCTGTCCATGCTGATTACTGGCGAGCTATTATGGAGCGAACCGGCGCGCTGGCTGGTGAGTATTCTTTTCGCCGTTGGCCTGGGCAGTTGGGTCCGAGTGGCCGACTTGTAAGGGACAGTTGCGCCGGTGAAAGGGCCAGGAACAGCAAATGATAAAAATCTACGAAGGCGGCCGACATCTTGAGGGGGCCATGGCAACGGTCAACGGTTGGCCGCTCGATCCTCGGTTCGACTTAAAGACGTTCTCGGCAGCTGGGTTTGAATGGACGTATGAAGGCGACGGGCCGCGGCAACTTGCGCTGGCCATCCTCGCTGATCACTTAGGCGATGGCCGCCGGGCCCTCGACGAATGCGAGCGATTCATGCTGAATGTAGTGGCAAATCTTGATAACACCTGGCGGCTCGCTTCTGAAGACATTGAGTTGGCGCTCAAGGGCGAATGCTGAAAGCTTCCGTTTTTTCTATTCAAATCGAACGATTGTGCTGTGGAGATTGTCGATGGCCAAAAAGCAAGCAATACCTGCCAGTAGCAAAGCCGCGGGCAATCCACATATCAAAGACTTTACCAGCTTCAACACTGTCTACTGGGAATTCTTCGCGCAACCGTTTCCCGCGTGGGCGACAGTCCAATCGGTGCTAGGCGCAGGCATTTCGATTGAAATCGACGCGGTTGCTATCCGACGCTGCGGCCAAAACAACGGAGAAGATTCGTGAAATGGCAAGAATTGAAGTGGCCGGCCGTGCAAGCCCTCGATAAGCAACTACCCGTGGTGATTCCTCTGGGCTCGGTCGAGCAGCACGGGCATCATTTGCCGTTATGCACCGATACGTTGCAGGTTTCGGCCATCGCCGACGCACTCGAAGCCGAACTTGAAAATCAAGTGCTAATGCTTCCTACGCTCTGGTTGGGCTCCAGTCACCATCACCTCGATTTTCCCGGAACGCTTTCCATACGACCCTCTCTCTACACCCGTCTGCTGCAAGACTTGACGACGTCAATTCTACATTCGGGCTTCAAGCGGCTATTTTTCTTGAACGGACATGGCGGCAACGAAACGCCCGCCGCCCAAGCGCTGATGGAGTTGGCATCGACGGATGAATTGGCTCAGGATGCATTGCTGGCGATGGCAAGTTGGTGGACTGTCGGCAAGCCTGATCGCGAACAGCTTTGCCTCCAGAGTCCAGCGATCAGCCATGCATGTGAATATGAGACATCGCTGATGCTCTGGCTTCGGCCCGAATTGGTAGATATCACCAAGGCGTCGGATGTTGCGCCCGCAATTGACAGCCCCTGGCTGACAGGAACTAAACGAGTAGCCTTGTACCAACGTTTTGCTTCAATGACAACAACTGGTAATTTAGACACTCCCACGCTTGGGACGGCCGATAAGGGCAAAGCCATCTTCGACGCCGTGGTCGTCGACATAGTGGGCTTCATCAAAGACTTTGTACACTGGCCGCGGCCACACCCAGCGCGCCACGCTGGAAGCGCTCAAGGAGGTCGTCTGTCCTAGGGCACATTACGCCGCGACCGTTGCCTTATTGAGAAGGTCATATTGCTATATGCCGTAAGACTCTTTCTGTTGCCCATAAAACGTTCAGGGTCGTGCATCAGAATCTTTGCAAGCGTAATCTCGCCAATTTTCACCACAACCTTTTCCGTGAGCGCATTACATGCCTCCCTGCATTCTTTCGCATCACAAACACCCAAGAGCGACGACTTGAAACCAGTATTGCTGGTCAACGGCGTGCGAGAGGCTGGGTCTTGATAGTTGTGGTATCGGTTGCCTTGGTAGGTGAGACGTCGATCTCGCCCGCCCGGAACAGCGTGGCGAGGATCAGCCGCAGCATGTCACGTTCCCAGCCATAGGGAGCGTACTTGTCCACCATCTTCCGAGAGGCGTGAAGCTGGGAGACAAGTTCATCAATTTCAGGCGTGAGGCAGAACAGCCAGTAGAGATCGTTCTCGTGGGATTTCTGTTGACTCTCCGTGCGAATCTCCTCGATGCGTTTGGTGAGTTCGTCGGCATCGTCCGAGACGCACAGGGTCAGCGGCAGTTCTTCCCAACCTTGCCAAACTCTTCGATGGTCGCACGCAGGTCTTCGATCTTGTCGCCGCTGCGGGCCACGTGCTGCCCCACTTCGTCAATGATGAAGACCAGGGCTTTGCCCGGTCGCCTGCGTCCCCACAACTCGAAGGTGCGTTCGACGACCTTGCTCACCGAGATCGACGCATCCCGGTTGCGCTGGGCGTGCGCCCATGAGTCGGCAGAGGGATAGGTCTTCGGGTCGAGCTTGTGCAGGATGGCGCTGGCACGCGAGAGCTTTTGCGCCCCGGCCCGCACGGCATCCCAGTTCTTTCCCAGTTCCGACTTGCAGGTGGATACTTGGCACCCGATAGTAGCAAATCAGCCCATCCGCAAACAGAATGACTTTATGGTCAGCGCGGGCTTCGGCCAGAATAACGGGCCAATTGCCTACCCGATGATGAGCAAATGGTCTAGCGAATACGACAAATCGAAAAGTGTCAAGGTCAACTACCAGTCGGTCGGCTCCGGAGGAGGCATTCAGCAGATGACCGTCAAGACCTTCGACTTCGGCTGTACCGATGCGCCACTGAACAATGAGCAGTTGCAAAAGGCACGCGCAACAGGTGGCGAAGTCCTTCACATCCCGCTGACCATGGGTGCCATCGTGCCCGCCTACAATCTCGACGAGGTCCAAGCACCGCTCCGCTTCACGGGTCCGGTCCTGGCGGACATATTCCTTGGCAAAATCACTAAATGGGACGAAAAGCCAATACGAGATCTCAACCCCGACGCCACCCTCCCCAACAAGGATATCGCCGTCGTCCGCCGCTCCGATGGCAGCGGCAGCACCTTCATCTGGACCGATTACCTGGCCAAGGTCAGCCCGGCTTGTAAGACACAGGTCGGCATCGGCACGTCGGTCAACTGGCCGACTGGTGTAGGCCAAAAGGGTAACGAAGGCGTTGCCGGCCAAGTCAAACGCACATCGGGCAGTATCGGTTACATCGAATTGACGTATGCGCTGCAGAACAAAATCAATTACGGCTTGGTGCGTAATAAGGAAGCAGAGTTTGTCCACGCCAACCTGGAATCCGTGACTGCGGCGGCGAATGGTGCTCTCGCCGAAATCCCCGACGACTTGCGTTACTCTCTCACCGACCAGCCGAGTAGTGGAGCATACCCCATCAGTGGCACAGTCTGGGCCGTTCTCTATACGAACCAACCTGCCGAAGGGGGCAGGGCCGTGGTCGATTTCCTCCGTTGGGTCACCCACGAGGGACAACAATATTCCGCTGAACTTCATTTTGCTCGCCTGCCTCAAGGCCTCGTCGAGCGTGTCGAGAAGAAACTGAACCAAGTGCAGTTTGGCCGCTGACGTCAACAACAATGTCGAGGAACTCGTCATGGAAGTCTTGCCGGGCAATTCTCGATCTGCCCATCTCACCACAATACCTCTTCTACCAGTCGAAATAGATCGGATCGATCGGCCCAAGAGGAGTCACCGTCGCCCCCCGCGAAAATCATCAAGCCTTTGTCGGATGGTCGATGTCGCATTTCGCATGCTCTGCCAGAGCGCAGCCATGCTGGTCATCGTACTGGCCGCGCTACTCATGATCGTTCTATTGAGGCAATCGTGGTTGGCGATCCAAACCCTAGGCGGCCGCATCTTCATGAGTACGACTTGGGATCCTGAGCCGACGCACCGACAGTTCGGGGCGCTCGCCTTCATCTACGGCACCATCGCCACGTCGATCATTGCCATCCTGATCGCGGCCCCGCTGGGTGTCGGGACGGCTGCGTTCTTGTCTGAAATCGCGCCCCGCTGGCTTCGTCGCATGGGTTCCTTCCTAATCGAGATGCTGGCCGCCGTCCCGAGTATCGTGTATGGCTTCTGGGGGCTGTTCGTGCTGGCCCCAGTCTTACAAGGGCTCATCACCGCCATTGGCGGACCGAACCATGGCGGAGTTGGAATTCTACCTGCAGGTCTTCTTCTTTCGATCATGATCGTACCCTACTCAACCGCCGTTTCCTACGAGGCTTGCCGCGCAGTCCCCCACGCGCAGCGAGAAGCGGCATTAGCACTCGGCGCTACCCGCCTAAAGGCGATTTGGTCGGTCGTCTTCCCACATGCCCGGCCTGCAATCACAGGCGGTTGCTTCCTGGCTTTGGGGCGGGCGCTGGGCGAGACGATGGCCGTAACGATGCTCATCGGCAACCGTTCCATTATCGACCTTTCCCCATTCGCCCTGGGCAATTCGATTGCCAGTGTCATTGCTAACGAGTTCACGGAAGCGACCTACGACCTCTATCTGTCTGCCTTGGTCGAACTCGGGTTGGTGCTGCTTTTGGTAAGCGTGGTTGTGAACTCTCTGGCCCGCGTGCTAATCGGGCGAGTCCGCTTGAATCGCTCGGGGCAACCTGTCAATCGCGGGCGATTGACGTGTTGGCGCCGAAAGCATCCTACCCTGCCTTTAAAGCCTTTCCAGTCGGACTTGATTCTCCAACCATCGATTGAAGTGGACCCCAATCTTTGGACAGTTTTTCCGTTTCAATAAGAGATGGAATTCTTGTGCAGCGGCCCGCGAGACCCCTGACCAGGTCTCGCGCGGCCGCGGTGGCTATTAGG
>JADZDJ010000119.1 GCA_020851115.1 Pirellulales bacterium | reverse complement strand
GACTGCCGGCAAGTTCGGTGCTGATCGTCTGACAGTGTTTGCCTGCGCGGCCGATAGCCGTGCGGACCGATTCCAGCGAATGCCGCAGCTTATCGAGCGGCTGATGCTCGGTGAGCATGCGGGACGTTGCGCTGCATTGTTGACTGGCGACGGCCAGGGCGACGCTTGCTCGATCGGCAGCTACCATCGCCAGATCGGCTGGCTGGGGGTCGCTCGATGGTTTTTCCGCGGCCAATGTCCAGCGAACTTCTTCGCCGCCATCCGGTGGGTCGACCACACCCATGCTTTCGCTGTTGTCGGCGATGATGGCAATCGACTGAGGTGTGCTGGTCCGTTCGACTTTTTCCGTCGTCGGCCCGACCGCCATCCACAAGGCGAGCGCGATCGCCGCGATGCGCGTACACCAGAAGACGGCTGCCCATAGCACACCAATCGCCTTGCGATCTCGCATCAGGAGCCAGGTCGTGAATACGACTAGCAACCCGCCGACTATGACCGCCGTGGGCACACCAATGGCGCCGTCGAAGATCAAGCTTTCGGTTTGTTGGTTGGTGTAGTCCATAATGTTTCAATCAAACGGTCGCCGTGACAGGGGTGCCGCTACGCTGCCGAGTAATCCAAGACGACAAGAACAACTCGCCGGCGAGCATGGCGATCAGGGCCACGAGCAAGGCCTGCCAAATAGGTTCCTGCTGAGCCGTCGACTCCTCGGCCACCTGCAAATCAGGCAAGTCCGTGCCCAATACGACTCCGCTGGCTGCGATGCGCTCGCGCTGCGAGTCGTCGGCAAAAACAAGCTGTGATTCGCGTGGGTCACGCGCCACGTTAAACGGCAAACTTACGGGACTGCCGTTGTCGTCATAAAGCACTCGATAAGTTCCGGGGAGATGGGTCTGCCAATAGCGGGCCAAGTGCGAATCTTCGAGCTCTTCGCTGGCAAGCTCGACCGTGGCCCCCGCGGGGGTCAGGAGCTTGACGGAATCGGCATCAGCCGACGCGGGCAAGGTTGCCACGAGTGCCGTACCCGGCGTGAGATTGAATCGTGCCGATGTCGGCGCGGTCAGGTAGTCGAGCCAGTCCGACACCATCACGACGTAGGCCTTGAGCTGAGGCAGGTTGCTCCACTCTAACCCGAGTGGAAACGATTGCACGATGATCCGCCCCTGCCCCTGGTAGTTCTCCACCACCAGCGGTGTCCCATCGCCCGATTCCAAGAGTACCTTGGTTTCGTGTTCGCCTTCCTCACGCGGCGCGAACTGCCAATGGGTAAACACGCGGGCCTGGTCGATATCGAGCTGTGTGGTGTTGGCAAGCTGTGCCGTCGCGGGATGATCCCGCCCAGGAGGGTGAATCAAACCGGCTTCTTCGCTCTCGACATGATTCTCATGCAGGCCTTCCAGAGGCAAAGGACTCAGACCATCGCCATCGTCGTACAAATCGCGATTGAAGTTCGTACGATCCACCGACTCGCCGAGCGCAATCCATAACCCGCCGCCCTCGCGCACGAAATCCTGCAGACGGGCGAGCGTGTCGTCATCGCCCTCGGGCGGATCGGTGAGGACAACTGCCCGATACTGCGCGAGATTCGCTTCGGGTAGCTCTGAGGGCTCGACAATCGTGGGCCGATAAACGGCGTGCCAGGGCTGCGCTTCCTCGCCTTGGTAACCTAGCGCTGCCGTGAGAAATTGTGCGGCCGATTTTTCCCGAGCTGAAAGATCGGGATTGTGGACGACGAGGATCGGGATTTCGTCGGTCACTTCCGCGACGACGCCTGCTTCCTGATCGAGCGGCACCTGGTCGTCGGCGCCAATTCGACAGGCAACCAAATAAGTTCCGGCATCCTTGCGCCGCAAGTTTGTCGAGACTTGTGTCGTGGCACCCGGGGCGAGCGGGCCCAACGGACTTGTACCAGCAGCTTCGTCGTCGACAAGCCATTGGACTTCGCCACCAGGGAATTCTTTGTCGCCAACATTGGCAATTTCCGCTTGGGCTTCGAATTCTTCGCCCGGACGGACAATTCGGCGTGAAAGCTCGATGGAATTGACCGCCAGATTGTCGACGCTTGCCTCATCCAAACCACAATCGATGACTTGCACGGCCGTGGGAATCTCGGCCTTTGCGATCGTTTCTCCCAACTGCTGCCAGGCCTGCTCGGCATCCAATGGCCAGGCTCGTTCCTGACTATCGGTGAATACGACAACCCGCCGCGAAGCCGGCTTCTCCGCGGGCTCGAGATGCACAACAGACAGCAAGCACGTGAGCAAGTCCGCCGTGCCTCGCGACGCTTCAGATCCCTCGATGAGCGAACGGATCTGGTTCACCCCCGCGTAGTCGCCCGGAATGCTCTCGGCTGTGAGCCATTGTCCGCCACCGGCGGCAAGCATTACGTGCACGGCATCGTCGCCGGAAAGTTCATCGAGATAGGCCACCGCGTTATCTTTGAGCTGATCGAAGGCGGACGTATCGCCCACGGTACGCGACATGGAAAGCGAATTATCGAGCACCAGTACAATCTCACGCGTTCCCGCCGAACCCCACCAACTGTTGGAGACGAGTGGCCGCGCGAGCGCGAAAATGAGCGCGAGCACCACGGCGGTACGCAACAGCATGAGCAAGATTTCCTCGAGGCGTTCCCAACTGCGGCCCTTGGTGAGCGCGGTTTCGAGGAACTGCATCGCGCCCCAATAGACCATGTC